>JAFNAB010000049.1 GCA_017859955.1 Holophagaceae bacterium | reverse complement strand
GCCTGTCGAAGGGCCTGGATCTCTTCGTCGGTGATCCCGCCCTCGGGGCCGCTGGTGAAGGCGATGGGGCCTGGCTGGAGGATGGGGTTGTGCTGGCCGGTCTGGAGTTCGTAGGCCACCCACTTCTGGGGCAGGTCGAGGTCCAGGATGTCCTTGAGGAGGCTTGGCGGGTGCAGTTCCGGGATGCGGGAGCGGTGGCTCTGTTCGCAGGCCGAGAGCAGGATTCGCTGCCAGCGTTCCATGCGGGCCTGAGTCTTTTTTGCGTCGTACTGGCTGCGGGCGAAAATGACGGGCCGGATGTGGGTGATCCCCAGTTCGACCAGAGGCGGGATCATCTCATCCACCAGGCTCAATTGGGCGGTCAGGGGGATGCAGGCATGGATGGGGTAGGGGGGCTCCCGGTCCTCCTCCAGGGGGGCCACCAGGCGGGCAGCGGCCCGGTCCTTGTGGAGTTCGGCGAGATCCGCCCGCCAGGGCCCGCCGGGCAGCACGATCTCGAGGGGATCTCCGACCGATAGTCGAAGAACGTTCAGGTGCCGAGCCTGGGTGGAGTCCAGGGGAACGGATTGTCCCTCCTGGGGATTCAGGGAGAGGTCCAGAAAGAGTCTTGGGGTGCTCATGGGGTTCCTTTGTGCGCCTGAGGGCTCAGCGCTGCATGTTGGATGCGGCGCCCGCCGAAAGGCCAAACTGTCCATGTAAGTCTGCCACTTACCAGGGATGGCCGCTGGGTTCAGGATGCCCGGGATCAAGATTGGAAGCAGGCGTTCAGGCTACAACTCGGCGATGCCTGTTTCCCACGGCAGCGCCCGGATGCTCCCGAATCGCTTGGGGTTGGGGTCGCGGGAAAGGACGAAAAAGTCTGCGCCCGGGAAATCCTTCTGAAAGGTGCTGAGGGCGGCCACATGGTCGCCCCGGACTTCGCTGGTGCTCTTGATTTCCACCAGGGCCAGGGGCCTGCCGGGGCGCTGGATGACCAGGTCCACCTCCAGGCCTGCCTTGGTGCGGAGGTAGGAGAAGCGCCAGTCGAGCTGTTCGTAGGCATTGCGTGCCCGCAGCTCGCAGACGACGAGCTGCTCGAAGAGTTCACCATAGTAGCTGCTGCCCGGTGTCGGAGGGACGTTCAACAGGTGGGCCATTGCCCGGGTGGCGCCGAGGTCGAAGAGGTAGAACTTCGGGGCTTGCCGCAACTGTTTGCGCACGGAACTGTCAAAGGCGTCCACATGGAAGCCCAGAAAGGTGTCCTCCAGGACGCAGTACCAGGCCTGGATGGTTTTGGGGTCGCTGCCCACATCCCGGGCGATGCGGGCGTGGTTGAGGATCTTGCCGGAACCCTGGGCGGCCACTTCAAGGAAACGGCGGAAGGGCTCCAGGTTCCTCACCACTTGCTCTGCGCGGATTTCCTCCCGAAGGTAGGCATGGGCGTAGGCGCGGAGGTAATCGTTGCGGTCCTCTGCCTTGGCATAGTTCCAGGCTTGGGGGAGGCTCCCGAAACGGAGGGCCTGGTCCAGATCAAAAGCCGTTTCCAATTCCCTGCTGGTGAGGGGGAACAGATGTCGCAAAGAGGCGCTGCCGGCGAGGAGATTGGCACCCCCGGACTTCAGCTTGCGGGCGCTTGAACCGGTCATCACGAATTGCTGGGGAACACGGTGTGTCTCGATCAGATTGTGCACAGCCTCCAGGAGGCGAGGGACTTTCTGGATTTCGTCCACTACCACGTGTCGGATCTCGGGCGGCAGGGCGAGGATTTCCCGCTCGAAGGACCTTGGATCGCGGGTAAGGCGGTCCTCGGTGTCTGCCTCCAGGAGGTTGTAGGTTCGGGTGATTGATGGGGCCAATCTTTCCCGCAAGAGGGTGCTCTTGCCGGTTCCCCTGGCTCCAAAGACGAAGCAACTGCGGTCAGGAGGTCGTTTGAGTGACCTTGGGAACATGTTCCGTATTTAGCCTCTAAAAAGGGAGTGTATTTCTTTGATCAATCAAAAGCAAAGATCAAAAAGATGATCGGCTTGCTTCAGTCGAGGCCGACGGCAGGGAGGACATGGGGCGGGCTCCGAAAAGCTGAGGAAGCCAATCTGGGCATTTGAACCGCTCCCGGTGTGCTCTTGCCCCCTCAGACCTTCCTGCGGAGAACCGATCCCTGGGGTAAACTGATCAGCTGGAGGACTCCTTGCTACATGCCCTGCTTCAGTCGGCCCCATGGTGGGCCTGGGTTGGCTTTCATCTCCTCATTTTCGCCATGCTTGCCGTGGATCTCGGGGTCTTCAATCGGAAGATCCACGCCCCGAGTGCCAGGGAGGCTGCGACCTGGAGTGCGGTCTGGATCGGCTTGGCGCTGGTCTTCAACGGAGTTGTCTGGCACTACATGGGCTTCCAGCGCGGCGCTGAATGGTTCACGTCCTACATTCTCGAGAAGAGCCTGAGCGTCGACAACCTCTTCGTTTTCGTGATGCTCTTCGGGGCTTTCCAAGTGGAGATCAAGAATCAGCATCGGATTCTCTACTGGGGCATTCTCGGGGCCCTCATCATGAGGGCGATCATGATCCTGGCCGGGACGGCTCTTTTGAACCGTTTCGAGTGGATGATGTATGTCTTCGGTCTTTTTCTGGTCTATACCGGTATCCACATGTTCGTGGCTGAGGAAAAGCAGGGCGACCCCACCGACAATCGCTTGGTCCGCTTCATCAAGGCCATCCTGCCCTTCGATTCCGAAGGTGGGCACCAGAGCTTCACGGTGAAACGGGGTGGACGCCGTCTGTTCACACCCATGCTTCTGGTGCTGCTGGTGGTGGAAGCCACCGATCTGGTCTTTGCCGTGGATTCCATTCCAGCCGTGCTGGCGGTGACCCGGGATACCTTCACGGTTTACACCTCCAACATCTTCGCCATTCTGGGCCTTCGGAGTCTCTACTTCCTCCTGGCTAAGATGATGGACCGTTTCCATCGTCTCAAGACCGGGCTCGCGGTCATCCTGAGCTTCGTGGGTATCAAGATGTGCATTGCCAACTGGTACCATATCCCCATCCTCATCTCGCTTTTATTCATTGCGGCGGTGCTGTCGGGTTGCATCGTGGCCAGCCTTGCCTGGCCTGAGGAACATCCGGAGGAGCCTTGATGGAGATTTGGCACCACTCTCTGACCAGTGCCCCAAATTTCGGTCCCTGCCTGGTGACGCTTGGCAATTTCGATGGTGTTCATGCTGGGCATCGGGAGCTGTTGGAGCAGGTCCACCAGAGGGCGGAAGCGCTCGGTCTGCCCTCCGCGGTTGTCTCCTTCGACCCCCATCCCACGGTGGTCACGGCTCCGGAAAGGCGACCTCGCCTGCTGATGACCCTCGGGCAGCGGCTGAAGGCCTTCCAGCGGACAGGGGTGGACCTGGCCTGGATCATCCCCTTCAGCCGCGCCCTTTCGGAGATGGCTCCCGAGGCCTTCCTGGCTGAGTTCCAGCGGGTGCTTCAGCCAAGGGAGGTCCATGTGGGTAAGGCCTTCCGTTTCGGGAAGGATCAGGCCGGAGATCTGCTCAGCCTGACGGCCTGGGGGGAGGGGGTGGGCTGTGAAGTGCATGCCCATGCGCTGCGGGCCGCCGATGGGGGCTTCTTGTCTTCCACCCGCATTCGCGAGGCCCTGGACAAGGGCAATGTGGAGGAGGCTGCTTCCCTCCTTGGGCACCCCTTCGCCCTCACCGGTGTGGTGGTGGAAGGCGATCGCCGGGGCCGCCATCTGGGCTTTCCCACCGCCAACCTCGAATGGGAGCAGGAACAGCTTCCCGCCAAGGGGGTCTACGTCACGGAGGTCCGGGGGAGCCACCTTGAAAAGTCCTTTCTGGGGCTGACCAATGTGGGGGACAAACCCACCTTCGAAGGGGTTGCGCTTGCGGTCGAGACTCATCTGCCCGGATTCCAGGGAGATCTCTACGGAACGCATCTCGAACTTGCCTTTTTGCATCGCCTTCGCGGGGAACACCGCTTCACAAGTGTAGACGGGCTGCGGGCTCAGATTGCTGAGGACGTTCAGCGGGGACAAAACTGGTGGCGGGAGCAAAAAAAGGGATAACGTGTCCACCTTTCAGGCGTCGAAGTAATTAGCCGATACGTCGGCCCTGGAGGAGGACGAACATGTTGAATCAGTCCATCATTCGTAAGCTTTCCGCTCTGGCCTTTGTGCTTTGCCTGCCCTTGGCCGCTGCGGACACCTACACCATTGATGCGGTCCATTCCGAAGTGGGTTTTCGGATTCGCCATCTTGTGTCCAAGACCCCTGGCCGCTTCACCCGCTTCCAGGGCGTGATCAAGGTGGACGACCAGCACCTCGCCCAATCAAGCGTGGAGGTGACGATTGAAACGGCGAGCATCAATACGGATAACGAAGCCCGCGACAAGCACCTCCGGAGTCCAGACTTCTTCGATGTGGCCAAATATCCGACCCTGACCTTCAAGAGCGTTGCGGTGAAGGAAGTGGGCAAAGGCCGTATTCAGGTCTCCGGCGACTTGACGATGCATGGCGTCACTAAGCGGATCACCATTCCAGTGGGGATCCTGGGCACCATGAAGGGGGCGCAGAACGAGACGAGGGGCGGCTTCGAAGGGGCGGTCACTCTGAATCGAAATGAATTTGGAATCACCAAATACCCGGGCATGCTGGGAGATGATGTTGAGGTGACGCTTAATATTGAGGCTGTAAAAAACGAGACAAAGTAGCTATCATCCATCTAAATTCATCGAGGAGTGACGGATGAGCGAGCCTCGTATATACGATAGGCAGCCGGTGGTTCTGGATCTTGAGCCTGGGACCTACTTCTGGTGCGCTTGCGGGAATTCCGCCAAGCAGCCTTTCTGTGATGGGGCCCACAAAGGCACTGACTTCCAGCCCTTGCAATTCCAGCTCGAGGCGCCAGCCAAGAAGGCCCTTTGCCTTTGCAAGCATACAAAAAGGGCCCCGTATTGCGACGGGGCCCACAACGAGGTGTAAGGGTTGGGCGGGCCGGGAGGCCCGCCCAATTGCTTGATCAGACCTTAAAAGCGGCGATCTGGAGTTGGAGCCCTTCCGCTAGGCGGTGCAGCTCTGTCGAAGTCTTGGCCACTTCCTGTGTCGTGGCGGACATCTCTGTGATGGCGGAGGCGATGGTGATGGCCTCCTGGGCGCTCCCCTCGACCTGCTGGGCCACTTCGCCTCCAGCGTTGGCCTGTTCGGCCGTGGCGGCTGCGGCTTGGCGGGTCGAGGCGGCGAACTCGTCCAGTACGGACCGGATCTGCTTGAGGATTTCGACGGTGGTGGCCACGGTGCTGCTGCCGGTGTGAATGGCCTGGTTGGCTTCATCAATGTAGCGGGCAATGTCCTTGGCCGAAACCGAGCTGCGCTCCGCCAGTTTCCGCACCTCCTCGGCTACGACGGAGAAGCCCTTGCCATGCTCACCTGCCTTGGCTGCCTCGATGGCGGCATTCAGGGACAGCAGGTTGGTCTGCTGGGCGATTTCCTGGATTACCGTTACGGCCTTGGCGATCTGTCCGGCCGTTTCGGTAATTCCGTTCATGGCAGCGTGGGTAGCCTGCCCCGCCTGATCGCCCTTGAGGGTGGCCTCCAGGGCGTCTTCCAAGCGTCCTAGGGAGGCCTGAGCACCCCGGTTCACTTCATTGATGGAGGCCGAGAGTTGGGCCACCGCAGCGACCATGCGCTCAGAGCCGGTCTGCTGGGTGTCCGCACTCCGGGCGATCTCATTGGACGTCGCTGCCATCTGCTCCGCCGAGGCTGAGAGCTGGGTGGCGCCGCTGGCGACGCCCTCGACACCCTGGCGGACTCCGTGCATGAGGGTTCTTAGCTGCTCAACCATGCGATTCAGGGTGCGACCCATGTCCCCCAGTTCATCGGCGGTGGCCAGGGAGGATCGGGCTGTCAGGTCGCCCGAAGCCACGGCACTCAGGGCCTTCTGGAAGTCCGAAAGGGATCGCTGGATCGTGACCACGACGGTAACGCCGAGGGTCTGGCTCAGAATCAGGCCTAGAAGCACCACGATACAGCCGCCGATGATGTTCCGGGTGGATTGGCGGCGATTGTTGGTGATGGCGTCCTTCACCTGTTCCATGTTGGTCGACATAAGCTCCTTGTAATGAGGAGCGCTCTCCTTGATGCGGGGTTGGGCCTCCCCTCTTAGCAGGGTCAAAGCCCGGTCGGTTTCGCCTCGTCGGGAGGCGGCGAGGGCCTGGTCCCTCGCCTGGCGCAAGGCCATCATCTTCTCGTGGTAGAGAGATGCGTTCTGGCTCTCCGCTCCGCTGTTCCGCTCCGCGGAGAATTTGCTCCAGGCTTCATCAAAGTTCCGATCACAAACCTCGACTTCCTGGTCGAATCCCCGCTTCTCATTCGGAGTGGAGTGGATGTGGATGGAGGTGACATACATTGACTTGAGGATTTCCGCGCGGCATACCCCCAGTTGGGTGACGGGGATCATATTGGATTGGTAGAGCCTCTCGAGGCGCTTTGCGTCACTGTGGGTATTCCAGGCCGCGGCCAGTGTCACCAGCAGCACGAGGGCAACCAAGAGGTTGAAACCAAGGAAGAATTTATGTTTAATCTTTAAATCTTGGTACCACTTGATCATCACCGTTCTCCAGTTGGTTGAATGGATGGTTTGCTCAACGCTAGCTGAAATGCGGTGGGTGAAATTGTGACGATTGTCGCAATCATCTCTTCTGCTGATGATTACCAAGCGCACCAAAGCCCTCCTTGGCTCGGGCACAAGGAGGGCACGGGTAATGAACTGGCGAACGCCCTGCAGGGATTATAGGGA
This sequence comes from Holophagaceae bacterium, assembly GCA_017859955.1. Classification (GTDB taxonomy): domain Bacteria; phylum Acidobacteriota; class Holophagae; order Holophagales; family Holophagaceae; genus Holophaga. The sequence goes on along the minus strand of JAFNAB010000049.1, from coordinate 18,545 downwards.
TTAAATATTGAAGGTGGCCACCTGAAGCTGGAGTCCCTCCGCTAGCCGGTGAAGGTCTGAGGAGGTCCTGGCCACCTCTGACGTGGTGGCCGACATTTCTGTGATTGCCGAGGCGATGGCGACTGCTTCCTGGGCACTGGTGTCAACCTGTCGGGCGACCTCACCGCCAGCCTGGGCCTGCTCTGCTGTGGCAGCGGCGGCCTGACGCGTGGAGGCCGCAAAGTCATCCAGCACGGTTCGGATCTGCTTGAGGATCTCAACGGTGGTGGCTACGGTGCCACGGCCAGTCTGAATGGCCGTGTTTGTCTCCTCGATATGGCGGGCAATCTCCTTGGCGGACACGGAACTCCGCTCTGCCAGCTTCCGGACTTCCTCCGCCACCACCGAGAATCCCTTGCCTTGCTCCCCTGCCTTGGCGGCTTCGATGGCAGCGTTGAGGGAAAGCAGGTTGGTTTGTTGGGCAATCTCCTGGATAACGGTGACTGCTTTGGCGATCTGTCCGGCGGTCTCGGTGATGCCGACCATGGCGGATTGGGTGGCCTGTCCCGCTTGATCTCCCTGGACCGTGGATTTCAGGGCGTCCTCAAGGCGTCCCAAGGATGCCTGCGCCCCACGGTTGACCTCGTCGATGGAGGCGGAAAGCTCGGCCACGGCGGCGACCATCCGCTCGGATCCTGTTTGCTGGGTCTCGGCGCTGCGGGCGATCTCATTCGAGGTGGCCGCCATCTGCTCTGCTGAGGCGGAAAGCTGGGTGGCACCACTCGCTACGCCTTCCACGCCCTGGCGGATGCCCTGGATCAGATTCCGGAGCTGGGAAACCATCTGGTTCAGGGTTCGGCTCATGTCTCCCAGTTCGTCGGCTGAATCCAGAGTTGAGTGGGCGCGCATGTCGCCTGCTGCGATGGCGTTGAGCGCGGTTTGGAAAGTCCCCATGGCACTTTGGAGCATCTTCACGACGACGATGCCGAGCCAGATGCTGGCTACCAGGCCAAGGACTGCCAGGCCCACTCCTTTTGTGGCGTTCGATTTGAAATTGGCACGGCTAGCAACGATCGCTGCCTGGACCTCCTTCATGTTGTCGTCCATGAGGACCTGCCAGTGGCGCGTGCCATCGACCAGCAAGGGCTGAGCCTCGGTCTCCATGATGGAGATGGCCCTGGGCGCATCTCCCCTGCGAGAGGCTTGAATGGCGCGATCGCGCGCAGTTCGCAGCTCCATCATCCTGCTGTGGTAGAGGGGAGCGTTCTGCCGCGCGGTGTCGCTGGAGAGTTCCGCTAAGTAGGTTGGCCATGCTTCGTCGAAAAGCCGATCGCACTCTTGGATGTCCTTCTCCAGGTTCGCCTTCTCAGCTGCCGGGGCGTTGAAGTGGCGCTCGGTGCTGTAGGCGGCCTTGAGCACTTGGGACCGGCAAAGGGCCAGTTCCTTGACGGGCACCAGATTGCCTTTGTAAAAAGCCTCAAACCTTTTCACATCGGCGTAGGTGTCCCGTACTGCCAGGGAGGTGATGATGATCAGCACAAGGGCAAGGAGGTTGATGACTATAAATATCTTATGCTTTATCTTTAGGTTTCTGTACCAGTTGTAAAACACGTACCCTCCACGATTGTTCTGATTGAAAAAACAAATCAAAACAATCATGGAAATGGGTCAGAGGTCAAGAATTCCCGGTGCTGCCTGGTCAGTTCGTCGATCGGTCCAGGTCTGTCCGTGTGTGGAATCCAGTCCAGGGTTCGTGCTCAGACCCTGAAGGCCTGGATCTTGACCTGGAGGCCTTCGGCCAGCTGGTGCAGGTCGGTTGAAGTGCGCGCCACCTCGGAGGTTGTGGCGGACATTTCCGTGATGGCCGAGGCGATGGCAACGGCTTCCTGGGCGTTGCCCTCCACCTGGCGTGCCACCTCATTGCCGGCGGTAGCCTGCTCGGCGGTCGCGGCGGTAGCCTGACGGGTGGATGAGGCAAAGTCGTCCAGCACGGAACGGATCTGCTTGAGGATCTCGACGGTGGTCGCTACGGTGCTGCTGCCGTTGTGAATGGCCTGATTGGCCTCTTCGATGTAGCGTGCGATCTCTTTAGCGGAGGTGGAACTGCGTTCCGCGAGTTTCCGCACTTCTTCGGCCACCACCGCAAAGCCCTTGCCCTGCTCGCCCGCCTTGGCGGCCTCGATGGCGGCGTTCAGGGAGAGCAGGTTGGTCTGTTGGGCGATCTCCTGGATGACACTGACGGCCTTGGCAATCTGTCCTGCGGTTTCGGTGATGCCCTGCATGGCCTTCTGGGTGGCCTGCCCAGACTGGTCCCCTCTCAGAGTGGCCTCCTGGGCTTCTTCCAGCCGTTTCAGGGAAGCCTGGGCTCCACGGTTGACCTCTTCGATGGAGGCTGAGAGCTCACCCACGGCTGCCACCATGGCCTCCGAGCCATTCCTCTGGGTCTCGACACTCTTGGCAATCTCGTTGGAGGTGGCGGACATCTCCTCGGCCGAGGCCGAGAGCTGGGTCGCCCCGCTGGCTACCCCCTCCACGCCCTGGCGAATGCCCTGCATGAGTTGGCGCAGTTGGTTCACCATGGCGTCCAGTCCTTGTCCCAGTCGCCCGAACTCGTCCTTCCGCTCCATGGTCGCCCGGACTGTGAGATCGCCCGTTGCGACCTTGGCCATGACCTCTCCGAAGGTGTGCAACGGCTCATCCACCCCTTTGACCAGGGCCCAGCCCATGATCGCGCCCAGCGCGATGCCGACGGCTGCCATGACGATGCTGAGGATGATGCCCCGTTTCGCCGCGAGCTCCCCTGACTTGAGAGATTCGGCTGCATGCCTGGCACCCTCTTTGACCAGCTGGGCACCTACGGGGCCGAGATCCTTTTCTGCCGGGTCCGACCTTTCGCGCAGGATCTGCTTTGCAAGTTCCAACTGCCCCCTCTTGGATGCGGCCATGGAGTCCTGTCTGGCTCGCCGCTGCTGCAGGGCCAATTCGTGGTATTTGGGGGCCGCTTCCCGGGCAAGCGGGGTGGCAAGGGTCTTTTCGTACTTTGCCCATGCCTCATCGAATAGATTGTCCACCTCGGCCATGATGGCCTCCTGCTGGGCGGCCTCGGCGGGACTTGCGGCACGCCAATGACGGTAGAGCGCCGTCATGGCTCTGAGGCCAGCTGTCCGGACCGTTGTGAGATCTCCAGTGGAGATGAGGTCTTCGTGGTACATCGCTTCAGCTCGCTGCTTGGCTGCGTACACCTCCCTCAGGGCGAAGGACATGACGACCAACATCACCAGGGAAATGACGCCAATGACCATGGCGATCTTCTTTTTAACCGCGAGATCCCTAAACCACGTACCGACCATCACTTCTCCCTTTGTGAAAGCCAAAGTCTGCATGGAACTTAGGGTTCTGCACAGGGAAAGCATGAACGGGGGGCTTCTCTTCAGGTCTGGGTCGAAATGGATCATGTGGAGCCAATCATTGGAATCCGCACAAAGCCCGCCGACTCGGGAAAGATCAGGCCCGGCTCCTCAGGAATGGAAGGCCTGTCGGCTGGGGAAGGGCGGAGCTTCGCGCGACTTCGGGGGGACGGTGGGCAATTCCGTGAAGGTCTCTAATCTGGGATCCGTATGCTTCAATGATGGCGCTAAGCTGGTACCCAGAAGAGAGAGACCCATGAGCCTGCCTGAGCCCGAGACGAGCGGACGTCCTCTAGCCCCCGGGGAGCGCCTGCCCCTGGGTGAGCGCAGCACCCTCAGCCCCGGAGCCGAGGAGGCGATCGGCGCACTGGCGGCCAAATACCCTGAGCCCCTGGCGGCTACGCTGCCCGCCCTGTACCTTGCTCAGGAGGACATGGGCTTCACGAGCCTGGCCGCCATGAAGGAGGTGGCCCGGGTGCTCCGGATTCCTGAGGGGCATGTCTACGGGGTGGCGACCTTCTACACCATGTATCAGAAGAAGCCCGTGGGATGTTTCCACCTTCAGGTCTGCACCAACCTCTGCTGTGCCCTCCGGGGTGGGGCGCAGCTCTTTCAGCGGCTTTGCGAGCGCCTGGCGGTCCATCCTGGAGAAGTCAGCCCTGACGGACTCTGGAGCGTGGAAGAGGTCGAGTGCCTTGGCTCCTGTGGCAGCGGCCCCTGCCTCCAGGTGAACCAGGAGACCTACGACGAATTTGTGGATGAGGCCCGTCTGGACCGGATCATCGAGGCCTGCCGCCGTGGCGATGTGGCCGAGTGGGGGAAGTGATGGCGATCCGCACCAAGTCCGACCCCCAGTCCTACACCTTCGAGGGCTTTGGCTCCGAGAAATATCCCAACCTCATGTTGAGGGGTGCTGGGCAGCTGGATAACTGGCAGCTGCGCATCTATGAGCAGCAACACGAAGGCTATGTGGCCCTTCGCAAGGCCCTGAAAATGGAGCCCTCCGCAGTCACAGCCGAGGTGAAGGCCTCGGGTATCCGGGGGCGGGGCGGGGCTGGCTTTCCCACGGGCCTTAAGTGGACCTTCATGCCCAAGGACACCGAGGAGAAGAAACTCACTCGGTATGTGGTCTGCAACGCAGACGAAGGTGAGCCCGGCACGTTCAAGGACCGGGCCATCATGGAATACAACCCCCACCAGCTCATTGAGGGACTGGTCATCGCGGGCTGGGCCATGGGCTGCAAGCTGGGCTTCATCTACGTGCGGGGTGAGTTCAAGTGGCTGGTGGACAAGCTGGATGCGGCCATCCAGCAGGCCCGGGATGCGGGCTACCTGGGCAAGGACATCCTGGGCTCGGGCCTCGATTTCGACATCCTCACCTATCGGGGCGCCGGGGCCTATATCTGCGGCGAGGAGACGGCCCTTCTCAACAGCCTGGAGGGACGCCGGGGCGAGCCCCGGGTGAAGCCGCCCTTCCCGGCGACCAAGGGCGCCTTCGGTCAGCCCACCACCGTCAACAACGTCGAGACTCTGGCGGCGGTGCCGCCCATCCTCCGCATGGGCGGAGGGGAATACGCCAAGCTGGGGACCCCCAACAACACCGGCACACGGATCTTCGGGCTCTCGGGCCACGTGAAGCGTCCGGGCCTCTATGAGCTCCCCCTGGGGCTGCCCCTGGACTTCATCCTCAACGACCTGGGAGGAGGCTCCAGCACGGGGCGGAAGATCAAGGCCATCATCCCCGGGGGCGCCAGCGCCCCCATGTGGGATGCCAGCGCCCTGGACTGCCCCATGGATTTCGACACGGTGAAAGCCCGGGGTTCCATGGCGGGGTCCGGGGGCATCATCGCTATGGACGAAAGCACCTGCATGGTGCAGGCCACCCTTCGCCTGCTGCGCTTCTATGCCCATGAAAGCTGTGGCCAATGCACGCCTTGTCGAGAGGGCTGCAACTGGGTGGTCAAGATCCTGACCCGTATCGAGGCGGGGCAGGGCCGGGAGGAGGACCTCCCCCTCCTGGAGAGCCTGGTGCCCCGCATCAACATGCGCACCCTGTGTCCCCTCGGGGACGCGGCCTGCGGTCCCCTGGAGTCTGCCCTGCGTCTCTTCCGTCCTGAATTCGAGCACCACATCCAGCACAAGGCCTGCCTGGCCACCGGAGTACCGCTCTTGGCCAGCCTGGGGGCCCATTGAGCTCCATAAGCACCCTCGGCATCATTCTTACCCTGATCGCCTCCTTCGGATGGGGCGCCATGGACGTGGGCCAGAAGGCCGTCATGCGGCGCGTGGATCCCATGGTGGTCGTGGTGCTGCTGCCGTTGGCGGAGGCTCCCCTTCTGGCCATCTATGCGGCTCTGGCGGGGCCCTTCGTTCTGCCACCCATGGCCTGCCTCCCCATGCTGGGCTCCGCCACCCTCAATGCGGTGGGCCTGTTCTGCTTCATGCAGGCCCTGCACCGCTCGCCCATGAGCCTGACCATTCCCCTCTTGAGCCTGACTCCGGTCATGACGACCTTGCTGGGCTGGGCCTTCCGTCACCAGGTGCCCGGTGTTCCCCAGGTCATCGGCGCCATCCTGGTGGTGGGCGGTGCCTTGGTGCTGGGAGCCAAGTCCCCCCAGTGGCATGGCTTTCGGGGCTTCCTCCGGGAACCCGGCGTTCCCCTGATGCTGGGGGCTTCCGTGGCCTGGAGCTGCACGGCCATCATGGATCAGACGGCCTTCGCCTATGGTGCGGGAGTCTGGTACGCCCCGGCCCTGACCCTTTGTGTGGGGCTGATCTTCAGCTTCTTCTTCGTGGTTTCGGGGAAGCTGTTGCCTACGCTTCAGAAGGCGAGGGCTCTGGCTGGCTTTCCCGGGCTGGCGCTGACCGTTGCTGTGATGGGTGCAGCCGTGATCGCGGTGCAGATCGAATCCCTGCGGCTTGTCCCCGCCGGGCTCAATGAGACCGTGCGCCGGGGCCTGGGTATGGCCTGTGCCATCGTCTCGGGGCGTCTCTTCTTCAAGGAGACCATCACCCAGCGGATGGTGGTGGCCGTGGTGATCCTGACCCTTGGAGTGGCGCTGGTGGTGGGGTTGCGCTAGTGTGGTGGCCCGGAATACCTGGGACCAGCTCCAAGTCGGGCCACCACACTTCCATCGGGGCATGGCCCCTTTGGCGAAAAGCACGCGGTGCGTGCTTTTCTGTCACCCCCTTGGGGGCACTGCCGTGCCCCCAATCCCCCGCCCAGTGTGGTGTCAGATCCGCTTCAAACGGTCCGCATTTCACTGGGACACCACACTAGCGTTTCGGCTTGGCCTTCCTTCTGGCGACCTGGATAGCAGCATTCACCCATGGGGCAAGATCCTCGGGTTCCTCCAGAAGCTCCTCCGGCAGCTCGAAGTACGACATGGGCTTGCTGGTATCCCCAAAGGGTAGGAAGGGCCCCTGTCCCAAGGCTTCGAAGTCCGGGCGGTTGCTCTCATCGACCTTGAAGTAGAGGCGATCCTCGGCGATGAGGGCGAAGGGGAAGCCTTCGGCGTAGATCATCAGGCCGCCGAACATGGCTCGGGAGCTGACCGGCGTGACCTGGCGGAGCTGGTCCAGGACGTAGTCGCGATAGCTGGGGGAGACGGACATGGAAGGCCTCGGGGCGGGGCTCCCATGGTAGGACGATGGCCAGGCCTTGGCGACCCCCCTTTGGGTGGTGCCCCGGGGCGTCTTTGATGGGACCATGGAGGCCGGAGAATGCCATGGGCCGTGATTTCCAGACCTTTCTGAAACAGCTCGAATCGGCGGGGGAGCTGAAGCGGGTCGCCGTGGAGGTGGACCCTTTCCTGGAGATGGCGGCCATCACGGACCGGGTTTCCAATTCACCCGAGGGGGGGCCGGGGCTCCTCTTTGAGCGCGCCAAGGGAAGCGCGATCCCTGTGGCCATCAACATCTTCGGCTCGGAGCGGCGCATGGCCATGGCCCTGGGGGTGGATCGGGAGGCCCGGGGCCTGGACGCCATCGGGGACCGCATCGAGAGGCTCATCCAGGAGGCCATGCCCAAGCCCGGCACCAGCTTCCTGGACAAGCTGGCCAAGCTGCCGGTGCTGGCCGAGATCAGTCAATGGATGCCCAAGGCCGTGCGCAAGGGGATCTGCCAGGAGGTGGTCCTGAAGGGGGAGGAGGCCAGGCTCTCGCTGCTGCCCGTGCTCACCACCTGGCCCGAGGACGGCGGGCCCTTCATCACCCTGGGCATGAGCCATGTGCGTCACAAGGATGGCCGCCGTAACATGGGCCTCTACCGCCTTCAGGTCTACGATGACCGGACCCTGGGCTTTCACACCCAGATGCACCACGATGGAGCCAAGGCCCGCACCGGGTATGGGGCCGGGGAGCGGATGCCCGTGGCTGTGAGCTTCGGCGGTGATCCGGCCCTGGCTTATGCCGCCACTGCCCCCCTGCCGCCCTTCCTGTCGGAGGTCATGTTTGCGGGGTTCCTGCGGGGTGAGGGCATCGAGATGGTCAAGTGCGTGACCAACGACCTGGAAGTGCCCGCCGATAGCGAGATTGTCATCGAGGGCTGGGTGGATCCCGGTGAGCGGCGCCGGGAAGGCCCCTTCGGGGACCATACGGGCTACTACTCCCTGGCGGATGACTACCCGGTGATGCACGTGGAAGCCATCACCATGCGGCGCAAGCCTGTCTTCCCCGCCACGCTGGTGGGGCGCCCTCCCCAGGAGGACACCTACCTGGGACTGGCCACGGAGCGCATCTTCCTGCCCCTTCTGCGCATGGTGCTGCCGGAGGTCGTGGATATGCATCTGCCCGCCGCGGGTGGTTTCCACAACCTGGCCATCCTCGCGATCCGCAAGGAATATCCGGGACATCCCCAGAAGGTCATGAATGCCGTGTGGGGCACGGGGCAGATGATGTTCACCAAGTGTGTCGTGATCGTGGACGAGGACATCAATCCCCACGATATGACCGAGGTGCTCTTCCGCATCACCTCCAACGTGGACCCCCGCCGGGACATGCTCTTCACCGAGGGGCCCCTGGATGTCCTGGACCACAGCTCGGACCGCTTCGCCTTCGGTAGCAAGGTCGGTATTGACGCCACCCGCAAGGACAAGCCCTGGGACAACTTTCCCCGGGAGTGGCCGAGAGATCTCAGTCATCCCAGGGAAGTCCTGGATCAGGTGGAGCGGCGATGGAAGGAATACGGGCTCTGATCAGCGGCTGACCGACCAGGGGAGGCTGCGGTCGTTGGCTATTGCATTCCCCTTGAATCCCTGACCGGTGAAGTGGCCAGTGAACCTTACGGAAACGATGTCCGGAGTGGGCTTGATGCCCTTTGCCACGGCGATGGTCTTCACTGGGCCGCTGAAGGTCAGGTTGCCCGATACGGGGTCGAAGGTGCCTGTGAAGGCTCCGCTGGTGGTCGCCACGGCGGTGATGCCACCGGCGCTGGCCTCCGTGCGATCGGAGAAGGTTGCGGATACGGCCATTCCTTCCACCGAGAGCTGGAGGGAGCCCTTGCCATTCAGGGTGCCTTCGAAGCTGCCCTGCATGGCGCTGCATTCCTTGAGTGCGGCATCCAGGGCATCCTGGCCACGGGCCTGGATGATCCCCACCAGTTGGTTTACCAGGGCTTCGGGTGCCGGCAGGTTCTGGGAGATGAGACGGCCCTCGACCTGTTTGCGCAAGGCTCCCTCGGCGTCCGCCGCCTCTGGGCTCTGAGGCTCCTTTGCCCTCTCGGCCTCCCGCTTCTTCTTGGCATCGGAAGCCTCCTTGCTCCTCCAGGAGGGGCGATACCCCAGCAATTCGTCCGAAAGGCTCTTGAATCGGGATTCGTCAACGGCGGACTGGATCCTCTTCTTCCATGGGTTGATGGCCCAGGACCCTTCACCTGCCGCCGACCCTGCTACGGCCCCCAGGGGGCCGCCCACGAAGGTGCCCATGGCGCCACCGGCGAGACCGCTCAGTTTCTTGCCCGCCGTGTCTGCCACCACGCCGAAGGCTCCCCTGGCGTCCCCCTCTGCCAGGTAGCCCCCCGCTTGCCCGATGGTCTCGCCATAGTCCAGCACGCCTGTCAGGGACTTGAATTTCTTCAGCCAGGAGGCCTTCTGGCCAAGATTGTCCTTGATGGCCTTGGCCTGCTGGCCCTGGTTGGCTCCCTTGAGATCGAAGGTGGCCTTGGCCTTCTTCTGGCTCAGCTGGGAGAGCCCCTCCAGTTGCCGGGCTCTGGCGCCCACAATCCCCTTGGCGCCATCCGTCACCAGTTCCTGCCCGGCATCCGTGAGGGCCTGGTTGGCGTCTTCCCGGCTGATCGCCAGGGGGGAGGGGAGGTCCTGGGCATTCACCACCAGGGCCAGGAGGAGGATCAGGGGCCAGGGCTTCATCTCGTGGCTCCGTACCAGATCTGGAAGCTGCCCAGATCGAGGCGCTCAAGGGTGCACTCCTCCCCTTCCCGGAGGAAGACCGCGCCCAGGAACAGATCGGGCTTATCGCTGTGTTGCGCCATCACCAGGACTTTCTCGCCCAGATCCACGAAGGCGGTTGGGCGCATGGCCGCCCAATCCCCAGGAGGCAGCTCCTTGAGTAGGCTGGCCGCTTCTAGAGGCGTCTTGGGGGCCCGCTCCAGGCTGGCCGGGCCCTCCCGAAGGACCTGGGCGAAGGCTTGGCGCACTGGGGTGGGGGAACGGTGGAATGCCACCATTTCTTCAACATATTGGGCGAACTGGTAGCCGCAGGCTATCCGGCTTGCCGTGCGGGCCTCGTCAGTTTTGAAGGCCTCACAGACCCCATCCAGGCCCTGGGGCCAGGGTGCCCTGTCCACCATGTCCTCAAAGGCCTTGAGGGTCTCTGCCGTGAGGGCGCCCACCGCGATGGGGCCATAGGCCTGCTGGTGCTGCCAACTCCGGGTGCCGCCGAAGGGGGGGCTGCCCCCTTTGCGCAGGGTGCTTCCTGGAATGAACTGGAGGTCCAGGATCTGTCCCTTCGGGCTCCAGATGGTCACTAGCCCGATGTCGGCCCAGGGGTCGTAGAAGAGGATCGGTTGGTGTCCGGCCCGGGGCTTTCCGGCGGCCAGGAGGCTGTGCGACAGGAAACGAGACCAACCCAGGGCTGGGTCGACGGTGGGCCAAAGGGCCATGTCCATGTCCTGTAGTCGTTTCTGGAGGGCGGCGCCGCTCACCTTTGATAAGGCGCCTGGGGCATTCTGGATGCCCTGGACCCGGAACTCGGCGGCAGCCTTGAGGGCTGGAGTTGCCTTCGGGGGGCTCGATGCCAGGAACCAGCACGCGGCAAGGATCAGCAGAAGGATGGGCGGGAGGCAGCCGCATCCGCAGCAGGTCAGGGCTCTCTTGTGGCGAGGAGCGGGGGAGGCCTGGGGAGGTACCGGTGGCGGGGCATCTGCCGTGAAGGTGATCTGCGTCTGCCCGATCTGGATCTGATCTCCGGGTCTCAGCAGGCAGGTGCTGACGGGTCTCCCATTGATGGAAGTACCGTTGCTGCTGCCCAGATCCTCAAGCATCCACCCTTCCGGGGAAGGGTGGATGCGGGCATGGCGGCGGGAGGCAGCAGTATCCGAGAGCGGGATGTCCGCTTGAGCATCCCGGCCAAGGACGACCTCGCCCTGGAGGCGAACTTCAAGCGGAGCTTCGGGTCCGTTTTCCGGGGAGAGGATACGCAGGGTGGGCATGGTTGGGGATCATTAGACCCTGGAGATGTCCCGGGGTGGAATCAGTTTTTGCCCACAACTCCCGTTACTGGGCTGGAGGCGCTGGCATAGAGCTTCTTCGCCATGCGGCCCGATTCGTAGGCCAGGCGCCCGGCGCGCACCGCCAGATCCATGGCCTCGGCCATCTTGGTGGGCTCGCCGGCCTCGGCCACGGCGGTGTTGAGGAGGACACCATCTGCTCCAAGCTCCATGGCCACGGCGGCATCACTGGCGGTGCCCACGCCCGCGTCCACGATCATCGGCAGCTTGTAGCTGTCGCAGATCTCCTTGATGAGCATCATGACGTAGGGATTCTGCACCCCCAGGCCGGAGCCGATGGCGCTGCCCAGGGGCATGATGGCGTGGACGCCGATGTCGCAGAGCTTCCTGGCCAGGATGGGGTCGGCATTGATGTAGGGAAGCACAACGAAGCCTTCCTTCACCAGTTCCTGGCAGGCCAGGAAGGTCTCTTCACCATCGGGGTAGAGGCTCTTGGTGTCTCCCAGGACCTCGACCTTGATCCAGGGGTTGTCCAGGGCCTCCCGGGCCAGGCGGGCCACCCGCAGGGTGTCCTCGCGGGTGAAACATCCGGCGGTGTTGGGAAGCAGGTGAATGTCCTTGGGGATCCAGTTGAGAATGTTGTCCTCTCCCTTGGCGCCCAGATCAAAGCGTCGCACTGCCAGGGTTACCATCTCCGAACGGGCGGCCTCGTAACAGGCCTTCATGGTGGCGAAGTCCTTGTACTTGCCGGTGCCCAGCACGAGGCGGTTGGAAAAGGTCTTGTCGTGGATCTTGAGCATGAAAACCCCGGAATGGTGCAGGCTCATCGGCCCGCTCCTCTCCAGCATAATGGCTTGGCGAAGTCGCAAACCTCACATCTGGTGCTTTCCTGATTACTTCGTGGGGTGGCGACCTAGTCCTGCAGTTCTACCCGAAGACGGTGGAACTTGTCTTCGAGCACGTCGAAAGCGGCGACCAACATGGGGTCGAAATGGCTTCCGGATGAACGTCGGATGAAATCCCGAGCCTTGTCCCTCGAGAAGGCGGTCTTGTAGACCCTTTCGCTGGTCAGCGCATCGTAGACATCTGCGATGGCCATGATGCGTGCTGCGATTGGGATGTCCTTTCCGGATAGTCCATCGGGGTATCCGCTGCCATCCCACTTCTCGTGGTGGTGCATGGTGAGGTCATAGGCCACGCTCAGGCTCCGCGACCCGGTTCTTCTCAGAATGCCCCCGATGAGGTTCCCTCCGATCCGGGCATGATTCTTCATGATCGTGAACTCTTCCTTACTCAGCCTGCCGGGTTTGTTCAGGATGGCATCGGCGATGGCCACTTTGCCGATGTCGTGCAGGGGGCTGTACTTGGAAATGTCGTTGACCATGCTTTCGCTCATGCCCAGGCCGGGCTGGCTTCTGATGAGTTCACGCCCGAGGAGGCGCGTGAAGTTGCGCACGCGCTCGAGATGCTGGCCGGTTTCCGGGCTCCTGCAATCCGCGAGTTTGGCCATGGAGAAGATAAGCTCGTCCTGGCTTTCCAGCTGGATCAGATTCATGCCGTTCCGGACCCTGAGACCCAGTTCTTGGGCGAAGATCGGTTTGGTGAGGAAATCGTTGGCACCGAGTCCTCTGCAATCAGCACGGTCGGCTTGTGGGTCAGCAGGTGGAGGCGCTCCTCGATGGCCTCCTGTGGCTCTCTCGGCCGGAATCCCAGCTCGCTGAAGGTGGCAATGTCGGTCTGGAGGATGTGGTGCTGGAGCCAGTGGGTGAGGTGGGTGATGAGTCGTGGGGTGGACTCCGGGCGATTGGTCGGGTTCGCTGCAATGAACCTCAGCAGATCCTGCTCGAAGGTGCGGTGTGCTGCCGCGTGCTGCTCGAAGGTCCCCAGGTCCCGGAAAAGGGTCTCTTCGGACCGGAAGTGGAGTTTCGTATAGTCGATGAGGGCCTGCAGGACCCGGCCAATGGCCTCTTCCTGCTGCTGGGTTTCCGTGGCGACGATGAGCTCGTTGATCAGGGTGAAGAGGCGCCGGTGGTGTTCATCGATCAGCTTGACCCCGACGCTGAAGGACTCGTGCCAGTGCATCAGTTCCAAGGAATCCCCCCATGCATACGGGTGTGGTGGTCAGGATAGTCTGAACCTTGGATGGACTGAGTGGCATTAATATTCCGGACCGGGATCTTCACCTGAGGGGACCGGTCCCTGTCAGTTCTCCAGTTGCTTCATGCCCAAGGAGGCCAAGTCCGGGGGGAGGGACACAAATCCGGTGGAGGGAATGACTCCCTGGCCTTCCTTGGAAAGCACGAACTTGAGAAAGCCCTTGATGGTTGGATTGATCTCCTGTCCCGTGGGCTTGTTCAGGTAGATGTAAAGAAATCGACCGAGGGGGTAGGAGGCGTCCGCGATGCTGGTCTGGTTGGGCTCAACTGCGGTTTTGGCGCCAGGCGAGATCAGGGGGACCGCTCGCAGACTGGATGTGGCGTTGCTGAAAGAGCCGTAGCCGATGGCCGCCTGGTTCGCCATGATGTTCTCGATCATGTAGGCCACGTCCGAGCCCCGCTTGATGTCTGACTTTTCCTGGGCGCCGAGTTCGACCGTATTCCGGAAGAAGACGAGGGTGCCCGAGTCCTCGGGGTGGCCCCATCGATCGATCGGCCGTTTGGCCCATTCCGCGCTGGTAAGGCCGAGATCCCCCCAGGTTTCGACTGGAGTGGGCCATCCCCGGAGCCGTTTCGAGCTGTACATGGCGTCCAGTTGCTCCATCCGTAGTTCCTTGATGGGGTTGTTGCGGTTCACGAGGACGACGACGGCATCCATGGCGACTGCGATGCGCCGCGGTGGGTACCCCCAGCGCGCCGTAAAGCTGGCGACCTCCTCGGGTCGCAGCTCCCGGCTGGAAGGCGTGAGGGGGGTCTTGCCTTCCATGAAGGCTTTGATGGCGGCCTGGTTCGGCGTCGTTGTATGGCTGAGATGGAAGGTTGGCTGGGTCTGCTGGTAGGAGCGCTTCCAGGATACGAAAAGTCCCTCAAGCAGCTCACCCACGGTTACGGACACTTCACTTCCCGCTGGCTGGGTGGTCTGGGCGAGGAGGGCTGGCGTCATGCCTGTGGAAAACAGCATCGCGAGCGTTGCAGGAAGGGAAATTGATCTGAATCTCATGGCTGCATCCTGGGTGGGAAGGGGGGGATGGAACCCTGCGCTGGCAGGGAGGCCATGCGGCCCGAGGTTTGGACAAAGTCGTACCGTTGCGTGGTCCGTTCTGTCGGGGCATCTTTCCGTTGAGGGTTGAAACGGTACCGCTGTGTGGATGTCGTGTACCAATTCTTGCAGATAACGTTTCTCGTGGACAAGTGAAATGAAGATCCGACCTCAGTTGCAGGGGCTATGTTGTGCACGTTGTTTGTTTTTTTATTGATATTTAATCGCCGTCATAGGTAGAGCATTCACCATGATGTGGCGCGCGTTCCGCAGAACTTTCCATTGGCCCCAAGGATCGAAAAGAAGCTAGGCCGGGGGGCAGTGCCGAGTTTTTTGCAGTCAAAAGCGAAGTAAAAGCACTTGAACCAGCGATGGACAGCGATAAACAGCGATGAGAAGCAGGAAGCATCGGTCTGACAAGAAAGGCTGGCATCGCGGAGGAAAGAAAATCAGGTTCCTGGCGCAATTGCAAAGAAATGTCGCGCCATCTTCACCCGCATCAGTCCTTGCTGCGAGGAAGCGTGTGACTCTCTATGGTTGACGGCGGTGCTACTCGGTGCAAAAAAAAGCCCCGCGGGTTGCGGGGCTTTTTCTGGTCGGTGGGCTATCAGCCCAGGAATGCCTTGAGGGTCTTTGAATAACGCGGGTGACGGATCTTCCTCAGGGCCTTGGATTCGATCTGTCGGATGCGTTCGCGGGTCACAGCAAACTCGCTGCCGACCTCCTCCAGGGTGTGCTCGCTGGTGTCGTCGCCCACGCCGAAGCGCATGCGGAGCACCTTCTCTTCCCGCTCGGTCAGGGTGTGGAGGACCGAGTTGACGGTTTCCTTGAGGCGGGCGCTGACGACCTGTTCCACGGGGGAGACGACGCCCTTGTCCTCGATGAAATCGCCAAGGTGGGAATCCTCCTCCTCGCCGATGGGGGTCTCGAGGCTGATGGGCTCTTGGGCGATCTTCATGACCTTGCGGACCTTGGACACGGGCATGTCCATGGCCTGGGCGATCTCCTCGCTGGAGGGTTCCCGGCCCAGCTTCTGCACCAGTTCGCGCTGGGTGCGGATCAGCTTGTTGATGGTCTCGATCATGTGCACCGGAATACGGATGGTCCGGGCCTGGTCCGCGATGGCGCGGGTGATGGCCTGGCGGATCCACCAGGTCGCGTAGGTGGAGAACTTGAAACCGCGGCTGTATTCGAACTTGTCCACGGCCTTCATGAGGCCGATGTTCCCCTCCTGGATCAAGTCCAGGAACTGGAGGCCGCGGTTGGTGTAGCGCTTGGCGATGGAGACCACCAGGCGGAGATTGGCCTCGATCAGTTCGGCCTTGGCGGAACGGCTGATGGACTCCGCGTGGCGGAGTTGGCCGAAGCTGGCGTGGAAGTGCTCGGAGTTGGTCTCGTACTTGTTGAAGAAGCGCTGGAGCTCGCCTTCGATATTGGCGATGTCCCGTTCGTGCTTCTCCTTGAGGGCGGCGAAGGCAGGGTTCTTGAGGCGATCCCTGAGTTCCCGGAGGCGGCGCTCACCCTCACGCACCTGGTGGTGATGGTGGGTGATCTTGTCGATGAGCCGAGTCACGGCGAGGCTGTTCAGGCCGAGACGCCGGATCTGGCGGGCGACGCGGGCCCGGGCGAAGAGGATTTCCTTGTCCAGGTTCCGCTTCTTGGGCAGGGCCTTATTGCTTGTCTTCAGTTCCAGGAGTTCCAGGAGCGCCTGCTCGAAGCCCAGAAGCTTTTCGAACTGGTGGTGCACGTGCTGGGTGGCGGAGGTGCTCTCGGCATCCTCGTCGTCATCCACCTCGTCGGAGAGACCCACGACCTCACGGATCTTGCCCGGATTCTCCTTCAGCATCTTGCCGATGTCGATCAGGATGCTCGAGGCCAGGCGGGACCGGGAGAGGGCACGCATGACGCTGCGGACGCCCACTTCAATGCGCTTGGCGATCTCGACTTCGTCTTCGCGCTTGAGGAGGGGGACCGTGCCCATCTCCTTGAGATACATGCGAACCGGATCGTTGTACTTGTCGCTGTCGGGGCTGTCGATGTCGACTTCGCCACCCTCCTTCTCGGCCTTGGGGGCGGCTTCGAGGACGGTCCCGGGTTCGACATCGGCCTGTTCCTTGACGGCCAAGGCTTCGTCGGGAGTGGCACCCACGCCGATGGAGAGCCGGCCCAGCATGGTCATCACATTCTCAACATCGTCGGGATGGGAGGCACTGTCGGGCAGGAAGGCGTTGAGCTCGTCGATCAGCACATAGCCACGGCTGCGACCGATGGAGATCAGCGCTTTGGTGAGCTGGTAGTAACTTTCGCGGGCTGGGGAAGGGACCATCAATACCTCAAGGAGCTAGGGAATCCTCGGATCCCCTGACACCGTCATGGGGTGAAAAGTGTGATGCCAACAGAACGGCACAGTACGCCCATATTGTGTGGCGTCCGGAACCGATCAGTATACTCGTCGAAAATTGAAAGGCAAGTGCAGTCGGTCTCTATTTCAGCGCTGGGCCCTGAGCTGGCGCTGGATGCCCTTTTCCCGCTGCAGGAGCTCGGCTTGCCTGCGCTCGAGGTTCCGTGCCAGGGGAAGGTCTGCGGTCACTGAAGGGTCCTGGAGCATCCGGTTGTTGGCCTGGATCTCCCGGAGGACGAAGGCCTGTTCCAGCTTCAGGTAGATCCTTTCCGGAACCTTCTCGGCTTCATCCTTGGAGGCCCAGATCGCCTCGAAATGGCGCAGCTGCGCCAGGACTTCCGGCGGCAGGAGGGCCTCGTCCCCGTCCACATCCAGCAGGCACTGGAGGAAGGGGGCCCCGTCCAGCGTCTCCCACCAGGCGTGGGGCAGGGCGGCGATCTGGGCGCGGACCTGGGGATCCCGGCAGAGGATGAGGAGGGGGCGCAGGAGCTCATCCACTTTCTCGGCGGCCGTGGGTTCCGGTTCCGGGGCGGCGCTGCTGGGGTGAGCGCGGGCCTGGACCGCCCGATCGAACTCGGGCAGGGGGATCTGGAGCTGATGAGAGAGGCTGGCGAAGAGCTCCCGGCGGTCCGGGGTGGCGGGGAGGAAGACCAGGTATTCCGCCAGGTCCCGGAGGGCCGACATGCGATCGGGGATACGCCGGAGATCCTTGCCCTCGAGGGCTCGGTTGATGACGAAGCTGGTCCAGTCCGGGGCCCCCCGCAGGAGCTCCTTGAAACCCTCCGCGCCCAGCTTGGCGCACCAGGTGTCGGGATCCTCTCCCGAGGGGAGGAGCAGGAGGCGGATGTCGAAACCCATGGGCAGGGCCAGCTTCAGGGACTTCTCCATGGCCCGGAGCCCCGCCGCATCCCCATCGAAGCAGAGCACCAGCCGCTTGGTGAAGCGGGCGATGAGCTTGAGATGGTCCTCCGTAAGGGCCGTCCCCAGGGGGGCCACGGCCTGGTGGATGCCCTCCTGGTGGAGCATGAGCACGTCGAAGTAGCCCTCCACCACCAGGGCGCCGTCCCGCATCTGCCCCTTGGCGCGGTGGAAGCCGAAGAGGATCCCGCCCTTGTTGAAGAGCGGCGTCTCCCGGGTGTTCAGATACTTGGGCTTGGCATCCCCGAAGGCCCGGCCCCCGAAGGCGATCAGCCGACCCCGGGCATCGTGGATGGGGATGGTGAGGCGGTCCCGGAGGAAGTCCAGGCTGCTGCCCCGATCATTGCGGCTGACCAGTCCCGCCTGCTCCACCAAGTCTGAGGAGAATCCCTGCTGGCGGAGATGGGTGACCAGTGCCTCCCAGGCCTCGGGGGCGTAGCCGAAGCCGGCCTCCTGGGCGAAGGCCGGAGAGATGCCGCGCCCAGCCAAATACTCCCGGGCCTTGGCGCTCTCCTGGAAGCGCCGGAGGTAGAACTCCTGGGCGGCATCCAGCACCGAACGCATCCGGGTCTCAAGGTCCACTTCCGCCGAAGACCGCTCTCGCTGACGGGGCAGTTCGATACCTGCCGAGCGGGCCAGTTGTTCCATGGCCTCGCCGAAGGTGAGTCCCTCCCGCTCCATGAGCCAAGTGAAGGCATCGCCATGCTTGCCGCAACCGAAGCAGTGATAGAAGCCCCGATCCGGCACCACCTGGAAGCTGGGGGTGCGTTCGGAATGGAAGGGGCAGCGCCCCACCCAGGCCGAGCCCTGCCGGCGTAGCTGCACCGCCTGGCCCACCATGGCCAGCAGATCCGTGGCGTCCTTGATCCGCAGGACGAGTTCCCGGTCACGCATGGGGATCCCATTCGCCGAAGAGGCTCTGGGGGAGGGCCTGGGTGACGTCCAGGATGGGGGTGAAGGC
>JAFNAB010000048.1 GCA_017859955.1 Holophagaceae bacterium | reverse complement strand
GCCGCCCAGCACGACGAGCACAGCCAGGGAAATGAGGCAGCCGAGCTTGCCCTCGCCGGCCTGGGAACGTGATTGCTTCTTCATGGGGCACCTCTCGGGTCAGGGATTCAGGGATTCCAGGGCCTGGGTGGCCGCTTGCTTCACGGAGGGGCCTTCAGGCTCGAAAAAAGTGGCTCCGGGGGACTGGGCTGCCTGTTTGAAGGCCTGAATGGCCTCGGGGTTGTAGGCGGTGCCGAGGCTGGCAAGGCAGAGCCCGCGGTAGTAGTCGATGGTTCCCTGACTCACTCCTTTGGTGACCCCCACGCGGGCTTCGCGGAGTGCTTCGAGGGCTTTGGCGTACTGCCGGAAGTGCATGTAGGCCAGGGCCAGGTTCATGCGGGCGAACCCGGCCTCGTCTCCCTTGGCGGTGAGATAGCGCAGGCGAAGCTCGGCCAGCATCAGGGGATAGCTGATCTGCGCCGCCTGCAGGGGGAGTTCCATGGCCATGTTGACCAGGGGCACCTGGTATGGGTTGCCGCCCTGGGTGAGGGTCACCCGTTCACCCTGGGCTGCGGCCAAGGCCAGCCGGAAAGCCTTAACACTGGACACAACTTGGCCATTCACATGGGTGATGGCCTGGTGCGGTTTGATGCCGGCCTTTTCAGCATCGCCTTCCACCTGCAGGGGCCAGGGACCCGGTTCGTTCGGGAGATCCACCAGGGACAGGCCTGCCCATGGGATCCAGAGGGAAGGAACCCGATTGAAGCGGCTCACCAGCGTTTCCAGGGGATCCTGTTCCAGGGGCTTGATGGAGGTGGATTCGCTTTGCCCCTCGAGGGTGCTCAGCAGGAGTTCGATCTGGGGACTGCCGGGGGTGGCGCGGGCCAACAGGGTGAGTTCGGCGCCCTTCTCGGAGCGGATACGCTCGAGGGCGGCCTGGGGATGCTCGTCGGGCACTGAGGGAATGAACTCCACCTGGGTCAGCCTGGGTTTCAGTTGGTTGATCAGTCCCTGCAGACGCTGCCGATCGGGTACGCTTCCCTCAAAGCCAAGAAAGGCAAGGCGGGGTCTGGGTTTGGCGGTGAGGGATGAGCTTTTGCCCTCCAGGACCTCCACCTGGGCCGAGAATCGACCTTCGGGGTAATCAACCCTGAGATCCAGAACCCCGGGGCAGGTTGGGAGATCCTTCACCGGCAGGGGGCCCATGAGCTGATTCCCGAGGCTGAGCACCCCTCCTGGGGCGAGGGAATCCACGCTGAGGGTGCCCCTGGCGGATTCCAGCTTGATGGGCTCCAGGGTGTGGTCGGCAAATGGGGTGGCAAAGCTCTCGTCCAGCTCCAGGAGCCGGGGCTTGTAACAGGGGGACTTGACCTCAATGCGGTGGCGGCCGGGGGCCAGTCCTTCAAGAACCAGATCTCCACTCAGCTGGTCCAGGGGAAGCCCCAGCTTTTCGGCGTAGGAGGCCATGGAGGCCGGGGCCTGACCCCGGGTGGTGCCGATGGACTTCCCATCCACCAGGACTTCGGCCCCGATGGGATGGGTGTTCACCTTTACCGTGGAGGACTGCCGGGTGAGGCTGATTTCAAGGGCCTTCGCCGTCTTTGGGAGCAGGTCCAGCTTCTGATCCTGGGCTGCGAAGCCTGGCCTGGCATAGCTCAGGAGGTGGGCTCCGGGGTTCAGGTAGTAGGTTGCGCGCCGACGCAGGGGTTTGCCATCCAGAGACAGCTGGCCATCCCCGGGCGCAAGGGACACGGAGAGCTTGGCAAAGCGGGTGCTGCGGGCGTTCTCATAGGCCGTGCTCAATCGGGCATTGGTCAGGGAGTGGTCCAGCTCGAAGCCGGGATCCAGGTCCAGGATCGCGTCCAGGCGCTTGGTTGCCTGGGAGCGCTTGGCTGGCACCCGGTCCTCCAGGACCGCCAGCCAGTTGAAGGTCTCACAGAGTACCTGCCTCCACTCGTCACCAAGAGTCGTGGCCTTGGGTTCCAGGGCTGCCAGAACGGATTCGAAGCGGGCGGTGGCCCCTTCCCGGTCACCTTGCATGGCCCACTGGGTCTTGGCTGCGGCGAAGGCGTCCTTCAGGGCTGGGTCCTGGCCCCTGAGCCCGGCTGCGGGGAGCAGGGCGAGGATGAGGCCGAGTGTGGATAGGGGACGTGTCATATCAGTCGAGCCTGACGAGAAGGTCGTTGGTTCGGTCAGCCAGAAGGATACCTCCCTGGCGGTCCAGGGCCAGGCCCCTGAACCGGCCGGATAAGCCCAGGCTCTTGAAGGTGGCGAAGCGCGTCGGTGTGCCATCGGGGCCCCAAACCACCACGCCTTCGAAATCGCCATCCACCAGGGCCGCCACGTTGCCCACATGGTCCGAGGCGAGGGCCATCACTGTGCGGAAGGGACTGGGCAGATCCTTGCCATAGGGCAGGGCCAGGCGGGAATGGCCCGTGGCATCCAGGAAGAGGAGGGTGCGGTTGGCATCGGAGGCCACCACTGCGCCTCCCAGGGGCATGGGGGCCAGGGCGCTGACGCTTGGGCAGGGAACCGTTCTGGTTTGGCCATCGGGGGCGAGGATGGTGATGTCTGCGTTCCGTCCATCCCCGATCCAAAGCCCGCCCCAGCGGTCCAGCATGGCCCCGGAAGGGGTGGCGCCCGGGGGGAGGGGCTGGGTGGTCTTCTCGTCCTTGACGATTCCCACCTTGGAGGAGATCTGCCAGGGCCCCGGGAAGACCAGGGCCTTCACGCCCTTGGTGGGAGGACCCACAGGGGTGAGTTCGGTTCCCTTCAGGCGGTAGAGCTGGGTGTCATCAATGTAAATAAAAAGTTCATTTTGTGGGCTGAGCGCGAGGAGCGTGGGCGTGTTGAGCCACTTCTGCTTGCCCTCGGGCCAGGGGCCCTGGGACTTCAGGGGCGCTTTCAGGATTCGCTGGCGGACCCGCAGATTGAGCTTCCAGGAGGCCTCCAGGGCCTCGGGGCTTTCCGGGTGGTGGTCCTTGACGCTCTGCAGGAGCTTCAGGCAGCCCAGAAGGTCCCCTCGGAAATCGAGGATTTCAGCCATCTGCAGGCGCGATCTGGCTGCCAATGGGGCCTCGGGATCCGAGCCCAGGACGGTGAGGAAGTGGAACTGGGCTTTCTCCCACTGGCCCTGGTCCCGGAAGGCCAGTCCCAGGTCGAAGTGCGCCTTAGGCACCACTGGGTGGTCCGGGAAGAGGTCCACGACACGATGGAATTCGGCGATGGCTTCCCTGAGATCCTGGGCCTGGGTGCACTTGGCAACCAGCACTTCGCCCCTCAGAAGGAGGGCCTCAGGGGCCGAGGGGCTCTTGATATAGTCGTTCCGAAGGCGGTCCAGGAGGGGAAGGGCCAGTTCAGGCTTGCCTTCCACGTCGGTGTAGTGGCGGGCCTGGCGGAGGAGGGCTTCCGCTGCAAAGGGGGATTCGGGGACCTGCTGGACCAGCTGTTTCCAGGTCTCAAAGGCCTCCGCATAGGTTCGGGCAGCGTAGGCCTTTTCCCCTGACCGGAAGAGCCTTTCCGCGAGGTCGGCCCCCGACTGCGCCCCCAGGGGCGCAGTCCAGACCACCAGGGCCAGGGCAATGCGGGTGCTCCAGGAGGGGAAAGGCATGATGGGCCTCAAGTCATTGATCAGGTTCAATCAGTCTATCCGCAGCCTTCCCAAAGCTGATCAACAAAGCCTTATGAGCCCAGGGTCTTGAGAAGCTGCTCCAAGGGGTAGGGTTTGAAGAGGGCACCCAGCGACCAGGGGGCTTCGGCCAGGGAACCAGGGTCCCGGTTTGCCGTGGAAAGGAGCAAGTAATGAATGCGCTTATGGTTCCACTGCTCCTCGATCCAGGGGCTCAGATCGCCGTCGGCATCGGAACACTCCGAGATCAGGAGGTCGACGGCCTCTGCTTCGAGGAGGGTCGCGGCTTCCTGCCGACTTCCGCATTCCCTGACGGTCCAGGCTCCGAGGCTCTGGATCAGGCGCTTCCGGAAGAAAGCACTGGGTTCCAGGAGCAGGATGGAGCGTATGGGGGCCCGACGGTTGAGGTCATCTTCGGTCAGGCCCAGGTCCAGGAGAGCCTTCCGGGCGGCGCTCTTCAACCCGAGTCCGGTGGCGCGCTGGAAGATGGGTCGAATGACCTCCACCAGATCCGGGTTTCGGGAAAGGCCCCCGATCTCGCAGAGATGCGCGACGTCCTTCCATTCGTTTCCGGGGTTCTCAAGTTCTTTGAGCACCCAGGCCGAGATCTGGGCTCCGATCTGTGGACGGAGGATCAGTTCCGCATCCCCCAGGGCTTCCCGCAGCCCCAGAAGGGCTTCAAGTCGCTGGGGGCCCTTGGCCGGAACCTGCTGAAGCCGGATCATGAGTCCCCGCTCCCGCTCAGCCAGCATTTTGAGGCTCTCGGCACGGCGGTTGAGCTCCTTGATGAGCGCAGCCACGCGTTCGTTGTTGTCCTTGTCCCAGACTTCCTTGGTGCGCATCTCCGACAGGAAGTCACTGAAGCGGTCCCGGAGGCGTTCGTAGGTGACCTGGCTGAATACGAAGAGGTTTTCCATGGCCAGCATGGCCCGGAGACGGTTTCCCTCACCCTCTCGTTCGTCACAGCAACGATCCAGCAACTGGAGGAGGGCCTCCAGGTGCTCGGGCGGCAAGGGTTGGCTGAAACCCGGGAAGGCGTTGAGGGCCCCTTCGAGGGCCAGGATGAGCACGGGGGCTGCCTTCAGAACGGTGGATTTGGCCAGCAGCCCCAGGGAAGCCTCCGGGGTTCTGAGGAGTCCGAGGGCCTGGGTCAGAGAGATCTGGAGGTTCAGGGGCTTGCCATCATGGAGCAGATCCAGATAGGTCGAGGCCGCGGGGGGATGGACGATGTAAGCCAGGGCCTCCACGGCTTCGAGCACCAGGCTGTCGCCGCTGTCCTTCTGTATGAAATCCATCAGGTCGTTGGCTGCGGCCTTGGAGAGGTTCTCCCCGAAGGCCCGGATGGCCCGGCGGATCTGGTCGGGTTGGCCAGAGTGGAACATCCCCATCAGCAGGGGGAGGTTGGAAGGCAGTTTCCCAAGGTGGTGGAGGGCGTTCTGCCCGACCTCGATAATGGAGTCCTGGGCCGCCTTCAGGAAGAAGGGGGTGAGGGCATCATCCTCACGGTTGCCCAGAGCGTCCAGGTAGCGCATCCGGCGATCGATATCCGGATCCCCGAGCACTTCGTCCAGAATCTCCGTGGCATCGGCCGGGACCAGGCGCAGGAAGGCAAAGGAAGCGCCCTCACCGCCTGCCCTGACCTGGAAAAGGGCATGGAGGTGGGGTAGCGCCTCCGCCAGGGGAAGACGTCCCAGGTCCACTTGCAGGGCGAGCAGCTCGGCGCACTGGTCCAGCAGGACCGTGAGCTGTTCGAGACGGGATTCCGTATCCTCGATGGTTTCGGACTCGAAGGCTGAATACCGGGCAACCTTGCCCAGGGCCAGGAGGGCAGAGGCCTCCAGCACGAAGTGCTCGTGCCAGCCTTTCTCCAGGGACTTAAGGCTGTCGATGGCCGGCCCCAGCTGGGCCTCATCTGCAGCTTCTGCCAGCTGAATGGCCCGGACATGGGAATCACCCCGGCCCTTGAATAGTTCGGCCAGCCGATCGCTCAACATGGCCCGGGCCACTGTTCGAGGGACGCCCCTCAGGCTCCGGAGGAGCAGGAGCACTTGCTGGATATCCAGGAACTCCTCACGGCCCTGCTCCAACAGGTCCATCAGGAAGCCGGAAGCCTCGGGGGCCGGAAGGGATGCCAGGAGCCGCAGGGCCAGCTTCTGGGTGGCGGCATCACCGCTCTGGTAGGCTTCGATGAGCCCCGGAACATCCTCGGCCCGCGCGGAGGCCGCGAGCATGCGAGCACCTTGGAGGGCCAGCCTGGGATTTCCCTGCCCCTCCTGCAGGCGGCTCAGATAGTAGCTGGCATGTTGTTGTGGGGTGTATTGTGCCAACTCCCGGTTGAGGATCACCTGGCGGTTGGGATCAGTGCGGGCACTCTGGAGCTTGAGGAGGGCCTCGTAGGCGTCCCGGGTGGCCAGGGCTCCCAGCGCTGCACACCCCTCGTCGAAGACTCCAAGGTCGCTCTCCTGGAGGAGGCTCTGAAGAAACCACGGGGTCCAGTCCGGCCAGTCATATCGCTGGACCAGGCCGAAGATGGCCCTCTTCAGCCCCTTGGGGCTGGTGGTCTGGGTCAGGCGCGAGCCGAGTTCCCTGAGGGTCTGCTTCTTCAGCTTCTGGACGGCCTGGTTGAGACGGGCCGGGAATTGGGAGTCACCCTCGAGATATCCGGCGAGAAGGGCACGGAATGCATCCAGGGGAGTCTGGGGAACGGTGCGCTGTGGGGTGGCCATGATCCTCTATTGTTGTCAGGAATGGAGGGCGGTCTATACAGAATCTCACGGGAAGGTTGTTGCCCTTTCTTTTCCAGGTCATGATGTTGCCAGTTCCCCCGGAGTACACGATGGCCTTCCAGGAAATTCTGGACAAACTGATCGAGAAGGTGCCGGAATCCACCGCGGCCACCTTCAATGACAAGGATGGAGACCCCATCGCGAGTCGCACCATCGAGGTGACCAACGATGCGCTCCAGCTCCTGGGCGCCTACCGTAATGTGGTGAAGCGTCACCTCCAGCAGGCCGTGGAGGATTTCGATCGCGGAGACATCCAGCAGGTGGCATTCTGCACGGACCAGCATTGGATCCTCATGATGGGTGCCCAAGAGCAGTGCAGCCTGGTTCTGGTCATGCGCCGGGATGGCCTGCTGGGCCGGGCGCGGTACGAGATGGGCAAGGCCATCGAGGCCCTCAATGCGGAACTTTAGCCTTTTGGCAGGGGGGCTGCTGCTCCTCCTGGGTTGCCAGGGGCCGAGCAGCACGGTGAACTATTCTCCGCTCGAGAATCTTCCTCCGAGGACCGCAAAGCTTGCCCAGGAGGGTGGGTTGGCGATCTGGGCGCTGGCCGCGGTGAGTGGCAGGGTTGAATTCTATCTCCTGGCTCCCAGGAACGCCGTGCCGGAGCACATCAGCGTTCGGATGGGGCGGCAGTCCCTGACCGTGGAACGCAGTACCGGAATGGACCGGACCTATTTTTCCTGGACTGCCGAACTGGGGAAAGAAGGGGTTCTCACCCCCCTGTTCCGGGAGCCCATGGTGGCGGAGGTCCGTTTTCCCGGTGGGGCCAAACGCTGTGTGACCATCGCGGGGCTGGGCACCGAAAGCTATCCCCTGCTGAACATGTGCTACTTCGACCTGAAATGGGAGATCGGGCACTGCCCCTGAACCCTCAGCAGTCCTGGTAGGTGGTGGCCCTGTTGCGGCCCGTCTGCTTGCTGGTGTAAAGGGCCGAATCCGCCATGGCGATGAGGTCTGAGGAGCGGGTTTCTGGGCTGGGCACCATGGAGGCGATGCCGATGCTCAAAGTGACATGGGGCGAGGCCTCCGAGCGCTCGTGGGGAATCTCCTTGGCCTCCATGGCGGCCCTTAATTTGTTGGCGGCCTTGAGGGCCAGCTCCGCGCTCACCCCCGGAAGAATGATGGCAAACTCCTCGCCCCCATAACGGGCCGGGAGTTCGCTGGCGCGACGGAAGGTGCTACGCATGACCTGACCGACAGTCTGCAGGCAGATGTCTCCTGCGATGTGGCCGTAACAGTCGTTGTATCGTTTGAAGAAGTCCACATCACTGAGCAGGAGGGATATTTCCTTACCTGTTCGGCAGGCTCGGCGGAGCTCGGCTTCCAGGACCGTATCGAAATGGCGCCGATTGGCCAGCCCTGTCAGGGCATCCGTGCTCGCCATCAGGCGGAGCTGCTCGTTGGCCTCTTCGAGCTGGGAGGTTCTTTCTGCCACCCGCTTCTCAAGTTCAGCATTGATCTGCCGGAGTTCCTCAGCCTGAAGCAGATTCTGGCGGTAGAGCTTTCCGTTGGTGATGGTCAAGGCCGTCCGATCCGCCAGGCTCTGGAGCATGGACTGGTCTTCGAAGGAATAGGGACGGCTAGCCCCCCCCTTGGCCATGGCGATGATGCCGACCAGCTTTTCCTGGAAGCGCATGGGGATGGCCAGGAGACTGTGGATCTGATAGTTCCGGAAGTAGGAGTGGTAAGCCTCGGGCACCTTTGCCAAAGGCTCAACGCCGCTGAGGTCGTAGATCGACAGGGCCTCCCGCGAGGTCTTCAGGGGACTCAGAGCGGAGTCTTCGAGGGCCCGGGGAGGGAGGTCTGCGGGGCCGGGAAGGCACTTGTCGCCATCCAGATATGATTGACTTATAGCCGTGGTAACCAGTCTGCCTTCCTCATCCAGCAGTTGCATCACGCAAAGGTCGCCGACCTGGACCGCCAGATAGCGGACGATGAGGTCCAAGGCCGCCTCGTAGTCGGGGCCTGCTCCCGCCAGGGCGAGGGAAACGGCGTTCTGGGACTCGGCGCGTTTGAGTCGGGCCGAGTGCTCGCTCTCGGAGCGCTTGCGATCACTGATATCCCGGGCAGTGATGAGGATCCGTTCCGCACTGCCGAGCTTGGCCTTCAGCAGGTTCATCTCGACCCAGAACAGGCGGCCGGACTGATTCCGGGCCAGCCAGTCGAGGGTAAAGGGTTCGCCCTCTTGGGCCTTCTTGATCCAGCCTAGGGCATCTTCCTGGGTATAGGGTGCCAAACCCAGGCTCAGGGAGCCCAGGGACATGCCCATCAGTTCGCTCTTGGAATACCCGAACATCTCAGTGGCGCGGCGGTTGACGTCCATAAGGAGGCCCAACTCGCAGTCCATCACCAGGATGGCGTCATGAACGGAGTCGTAGATTGCCTGCAGCTGCTCGGCCGAATCGGAGACGGGCTGGTAGGCAATTGGCAATGATTCCATGTGGAACCCTATGGTTGGAGTCGCAGCGTTTCTTACTGTGAAGTATGCCTTAGTCAGTGAGGCCCGGGCAATGCAACATTGTCACTTCTTATGAAGCTAGAATGGGATCATGAGCGGATCCAAGCGCCCCCATGTTGACTATCCCTGCCGAGTGCCCATCAAGATCTTTGGCCACGAAGGACATTTGCAGCCCGGGTCGATTGCGGCCGTGATCCAGGAACACCTCGGGTCCCCATCCCAACCGGACGCTGAGCCTCAGGTCAACCGCAAGGGGCGCTACATCAGCTACACCTTCTGGGTGACCCTTCCCGACGAGGCCTCTGAGCGTCCCCTCCGGGAGGCCATCGCCGGGCTCCCGGGCTATGTCATGCAACTCTGACCGAAGACTCCTGGGAGCCTTCGGTCAGAGTGGAGGGGACGAGCGCGGAGTGTCTGCGGTGTCAGCCCATGGAGGCTGACTTGGGGGTGCGGGGATAGAGGATGACGTCCCGGATGTTGCCCATGCCGGTGACGAACTGAACTGTGCGCTCGAAGCCCAGGCCGAAGCCGGAATGAGGCACGCTGCCGAAACGCCGAGTATCCAGATACCAGCTGTAGCTTGCGGGGTCGATGTGCATCTCGGCCATGCGGGCTTCCAGCACATCCAGGCGCTCTTCGCGCTGGCTGCCACCGATGATCTCCCCCAGGCGGGGCACCACGACATCCATGCCGCGTACGGTCCTGCCGTCATCGTTCAGGCGCATGTAGAAGGCCTTGATGTCCTTGGGGTAGTCGGTGATGATCACCGGCCGCTTCATGCGCTTCTCCGCGAGGTAGCGCTCGTGCTCGGTCTGGATGTCCATGCCCCACTTGACGGGGTACTCGAAGGCCTGGCCGCTCTGCTCAAGCAGCTTGATGGCCTCGGTGTACGTGACTCGCTCGAAGGGACTGTTGACGATGCCCTCCAGGGTCTCGATGGCGGACTTCTCCACGAACTCGGAGAAGAAGGCCATGTCCTCCTGGCACTGGTCAAGCACGGTTCGGAAGAGGTGCTTCAGGAAGTCCTCCGCCAGGTCCATGTTGTCCTGGAGGTCGTAGAACGCGGCCTCGGGCTCCACCATCCAGAACTCGGCGAGGTGACGGGTTGTGTTGGAATTCTCGGCCCGGAAGGTGGGGCCGAAGGTGTAGATGTTGGAGAGGGCCAGGGCCATGGTTTCCCCGGCGAGCTGCCCCGAGACCGTGAGGTAGGCAGGCTTGGCGAAGAAATCCTGCGCGAAGTCCACGCCGCCCTCGGGCAGGCAGGGAGGATTCAGCGGATCCAGGGTGGAGACCCGGAACATCTGCCCGGCGCCCTCACAATCGGAAGCGGTGATGATGGGGGTCTGTGCCCAGAGGAAGCCGCGTTCCTGAAAGAACTCATGGATGGCCCGGGCGAGCACGTTCCGCACGCGGAGCACCGCTCCGAAGGTGCGGGTGCGGGGCCGCAGGTGGGGGACGCTCTCGCGCAGGAACTCCAAACTATGGTGCTTCTTTTGCAGCGGATAGCTGGTGGGGTCGGCTTCGCCGTAGACCTCCACCGAATCCACCAGCACTTCGTAGCTTTGGCCGGAGCCCGTGGAGGGGGTCAGGCGCCCCTGGGCCTTCAGGCCAGAGCCCTGGCTCAGCCGCCCGAGCTGTTCGAACTGGGGATGGTCCTGGGGCACCACCAGCTGGAGATTGGCCAGGCACGAGCCATCGTTTACCTGGATGAATACCACTTGCTTCTGGGCGCGCACGGCACGGGCCCAACCCGCGACCGTAACCTGTCCCCCGGCCTCGGGCCTGGCCAGGATGGACTTGATGGACTCACGTTTCATGGGCACTCTCTTCACCCTCCAGTCAACCGGGGGGCTTGGTCGTCCCGCCCCCCCTCCTTCGATCCTACCTCACCTTAGGGGGCTGTTCAGGGGTCTACCTATCCGGGGGATCAGAAACCCCTTTGGCAAAAGGGCCGAACCGAGCCGCCCTTCGGAGGGATGCCCGGGATCACGCCCTGGTTCCGGATCACAGCACGTGCTTGCCCGTGTCCCGGAATTTGGTGCCGACGATCATCTGGAGTCCGCGCAGATGGCTCAGGACCCGCTCCAGTTTCTGTCGGGCGATGTCCTGGTACTGGATCATCTGAATCAGTTCGAAAACCCGATCCTGGATCTCCTGACCAATCTTTTCCACCTCGGCGATGGTGGCTTCCTGTCCCGGCAAACGACCCAGTCGGGCCTCCTGCTTCAGCCTGGTAAGGCCCTGAAAGGCCTGGTCAGTATTGACAAGGATGGATTCGACCTTATCCAGAACCTTGGCCATCTCCTCTTCGGTATGGGCAATGGCGGCTTCCATCTGGGGGATGATCCGGGTGGACCCGGCCTCGGTCTTGGTTGGGGCCAGTTCGATGAGCTCCATCAGGCCTTCGTCCAGGGTCTTGTCCGAAGAGCTGGTGCTGAGAATGACACCGTGGCTGGTCCGTACGGTGCCGATGGCGACCACCAGGCGGGAGTCAAGGAGAGTGATGATTTCGCGGTCCACCAACAGGAAGGCCTTGGCCCAGGCGCCATCGGTGCCTTCCAGGAGGGGACTGGCTGGGGTGTGATCTTCGGGGCGGGCCGAATGGACCGACTGCACCTTGTCCACCTGGATGCCAATGCGGTTCCCATCCAGGCCCAGGATCAGGATGTTGGCCGGCTCAGGAGCACCTTGGACAGGCAGACCGAGACGGCTGCGCAGGTTCAGGACGGGCAGCAGCGAGCCGCGAAGATCCAGGACACCCTCCACACCCTTGGGGAGGTGGGGTATGCGGTTCAGGGGCAGGTTGGGGGTGATCTCCGCAACTTCCTCCAGGGGGACCCCGTAGACCCGGCCCTCCAGCATAAAGGTCAGGTACTGCCGGAGGGATGCCTCGCCGCGCTCGGAACGCGGCGTATGGGCGATGGCCTGGGTGCCAAGGCTCACAGGGCCTCCTCGATGGCCAAGGTCATCAGCTCTGCTGGATCCAGAATGAGCACCACACCACCGTCACCCATGACACTCGCCCCGGAAATGCCGGGCAGGCTGGCAAGGTAGGGTGCCAGTGGCTTGATCACCATTTCCTGACGACGCATGAAGGCGTCCACCACCAGGCCCATACGTCTTCCACCGGTGGATACGACCACCACTGGAAGTTCCGTATCGGCCGCGACGGCCTCTGTGGGGTCGTTGAACCGAAGGAGTTCCCTGAGCTTGGAAACCCCCAGGACTTCGCCGCGCAGATTGATGGCCTTGCGCCTTGTGAGGTGGGAAAGGTTCTCTTCCGTGACCAGGAGGGTTTCTTCCACTGCTGTGCCAGGGAGAGCGAAAACCTGTCCGCCGGAGCGCATGAGGAGGGCATCGATGATGGCCAAGGTCAGGGGCAACTTGATGGTGAAGATGGAACCCTTGCCCACTACGCTGGTCACGCCGACGGTGCCATTGAGCTTGCGGACATTGGAGCGGACGACGTCCATGCCGACGCCGCGACCCGAGATATCGGTGACCTTCTGGGCGGTGGAGAATCCTGGCAGGAAGATAAGGTTGATGGCTTCCTCGTCGGTCAGCTGGTCGGCTTTCTCGGGGGACATCACCCCTTTTTCGACGGCTTTGACGCGGATGACTGAGGGATCGATTCCCTTGCCATCATCCTCAATCTCCACCACCACGGAGTCCCCTTCATGCCGAGCGCGAAGGACGACGGTTCCCGTCTCGGGTTTGCCCGCCTTCAGGCGGACGTCCGGCTGCTCGATGCCGTGATCGGCGCTGTTGCGAATCAGATGGATGAGCGGATCGCTGAGCTCTTCGATGAGGCTCTTGTCGATTTCCGTGTCCTCGCCCACCATCTGGAGGTCGATCTTCTTGCCACTGGCCTTGGCCAGATCCCTGAGCATCCTGGGGAACTTGGTGAAGATGGTCTTCACGGGCACCATGCGGATGCCAAGCACCGAGGCCTGGATCTCCTTGCTCACCTGGTCCAGGTAGACACTCGACTGGCGGAGCTCCTTGACGAGTTCGGCGGCGGTGCCTTCGAGGGGCTCTGATTCAAAACGCTCCACCAAGTGGCTGAGCATGGTCTTGCTGATGATCAGTTCCCCCACGGTGTTCATGAAGGTGTCCAGCTTGGCCTGGCTGACGCGGATCGTATCCGAAGCCCCCTTGTCCGGAGCCTTGTCTGGAATCTTGTCTGCCGATGGTGCCGGGGAGGCCTTGACCTCGGATTTGGGCTCGTTGGCCAGCACTGCAGCTTGTTCCGCCGGGGGCAGGGGTTTCTCCTGGACCACCGGAGCGGGCTGGGATGCGGTCACCTGACCAGAAGTATCCATGTAGAAATACTGAATGTTAACGTTTTCCACCCGGTCGAACAGCTTCTTGACCCCCTCAAGACTCTCGGAGGGGGCGAGCGCCAGAACCATGTCGAAGGGGAATTGATCAGCCTGGTAGCCGTCGAGGTCGACATAGATCTTCATGAGGGTGGAGGAGGCCAGGAGACGCCCCACCAGGTCCACCATGGAGATCATGGAGAAGGGGTTGAAGTGGGTGCCCAGGACGCTGGGAAGGAGTTCGATCCGCATGAACAGCACGGGCTCGCCACCCTGAAGGCATTCCTCCGCAAGGGCGCAGGTGTCGGCGTCCAGCCCGGTCAGGCCTGGAGGGAGCACCAAGGCTGAGGTAGCTGGTGCCTGGGGGGCAGCCGTTGTCTGGGCCTTGGCAGGTGCGGATCCGCTGTTGCGGAAGGCCTCCAGTCGGTGAATCAGATCGGAGGGGTCGGGGTCCACCGGTGCGCCCTGCTTGCGCAGGCCGATGCCGACGTCGTTGACCAGAACCTTGAGCATGTCCACGGTCTCGAAGAGGAGCTCCACCACTTCCGGGGACACGGCCATGCGTCCCTTCCTCAGCTCGTCAAGGATGTTCTCGCCGATATGGGCCAGGGACTGTACCTTCTGGAGACCGAGAAAGCCCGAGGCACCCTTGATGGTGTGGACGCTGCGGAAGATGCCGTTGAGGATATCCAGATCCCCTGGCGCGCTTTCGAGGGTCAGGAAGTTCTGCTCGATCAGTTCAAAGTGTTCCTGGGCTTCCACGAGGAAGTCTTCGTAGAAACTGGGATCGTCCAGAGAGAATTCACTCATGAGTCAGCCCTTCTTTTTCCCTGGAAGGTTTCAAGCTGCTGCCCCTCCACATCGCTCAGTAGCCGCTGGATGTCGAGGATGAAGACCACGCCAGCCTCAGTGCGGGCCACCTTGTCGATATAGGCATTGGCACCCACGGAGGTCACCCGGGGGGGATCCTCCAGGCGGCGCTCGTCCACGCTCTTGACCTCCTCCATGGCGTCCACCACAAGACCGGTGGGCACTCCATTGATGGGGGTGATGATGATGCGCGAGAGGCTGGTGGCCTCCTGACGCTCGAGACCGAAGCGATCCCGGAGGTCCATGACGGGCATGACCTCACCTCGGAGGTTCATGACACCATCGATAAAGGACGGGGCCCGGGGGACCGGCGTGATGAGGCCGACCATGATGATTTCCCTGACCTGGTGAAGGCGCAGGGCATGGGATTCACCGCCGAGCTTGAAGACCACAATGGGCAGGTCGTGGCTGACGACCTGGGCTTCGGCCTCGGCCTGGGAGCTGAGACTCGAGCTCATGGCCACCAGGCGTTCCTTGTCCTCGCGGGTGATGATGTCCAGGATGCGGAGCAGGCAGACCATCCGGTCAGAGCGGAGCACGACGCCTTCCAGATTGGCGGCCTCCCGCTCGCTAAGGGTCTGGGGGGGAGGAAGGATCTGATCGGGCCGGATGCGGACGATTTCCTGGATCCCATCCACGGCGATGCCCAGCTTGGCCCCGCCGAAGTTGAGCAGGATGACCATGTCCCGGGCTTTGGGCTCTCCGGCTTCGGCCACGTCCAGGAGCTGGATGAAGTCCAGCAGAGGCAGCACCTGGTCCCGAAGGCAGATGACGCCCATGACGTAATTTGGGGCGTCCGGCACCTTGGTGACCGAGGGCAGTTCGAGGATTTCTTCCACCAGCTGCAGGTTGATGCCGAAGGACTCCACGCCGAGGGCAAAGGTGACGTAGGGGAGATCCTCCACCACCTCCTCCTGGCGCACGGCCTCGTGGAGGCCGGTGCCCTGGGCCGATCCGACCTGATGCTCGAGCAGGAGGGAGCGTTGGGCAAATTCAGAGCTGTCGAGGATCTTGTCCAGATCGATGAGGGTGATGAGGCGCTTGCCCACGGTCACCATGCCGGCGAGGTAGTCACTGCGGACGCCCGCGACGAGGGGAGGGGTCTCCCGGATGGTCATGTCCTCAAGGCGGACCACATCCGCCACCGCATCCACCTGGAGGCCCGTGGCCTGCCCCGCCAGATCCAGGATGATGATCCGGGTCTTGGGGGTTGGCTCCTGGTGTGCCAGATGAAAGCGTAGTCGGCTGTCGAGGACCGGGATGATCATGCCGCGCACGTTCTGGACGCCCAGTACGAAGCTGGGAGCTCCCGGCACGGGCGTGATGGCGGTTCGGGGGGTGATTTCCTGCACCCGATCGATGTCCAGGCCGAACTCGACCCCATCGAGGCTGAAGGTGACAAGCTGCCCGGAGGGGACGACGTCCTGGGCTCTTCTTCCCTGGGTTTCCACCGCGGCCATAAGTTATCCCTTGTTCTTGCTACGCAGAAATTCTTCGACGACCGCGTCGGCGTCCGCCTTTTTCTCGTCCGGCGTGGTGCCGGTGTTCTGGATGGTGCGACTGATGGAGGCTCGCTCGCCCTCGCTCTTCAGTCCGGTCCCCAGCAGCTCCACGATGTAGTCGTGGATCTGACGGAGGTGGAACACGATCCGCTCAAGCTTCTGGCGGGTGATGTCCTGGAACTGCATGAGGTCCATGGCTCCGAAGACCTTGTCCTGGATGTCCTTGGCGGCCGAAAGAATCTGATGGATGGCCTCCTGGACCGCAGGATCCTGGGCGCCAGAGTGCTTCATGACTTCCGTGATGAGGGTCTGCTGCCGGTTAACCAATTGGCTGATCAGGTCGAGCTGATCCATGACCTTGTTGGTCTCGCGCTCGGTGACGGCGGTAACGGCGTCGATCTCGGAGATGACGCGACCCTCCACCTCGTGTCCCGCGAGGGCACCAGGGGTGGATGGAGCGGGCTGTGTGCCGGCGGCCTTGAGCAAGGCATCGATTTCTGACTGGTCCATAAATTCTCCCGATGTCCGCTCAGCCGAGCAGCGACTCGATCTTCTCTTTCAGCGTTTCAGGAGTGAAGGGCTTCACCACGTAGTTGTTCACACCGGACTGGAGGGCCTGGACAATATCCTCCTTGGCGGCGTTGGTGGTCACCATCAGGATGGGGATGGCAGCGTTCTGGGTGCGAACCGTTTGTACGAATTCCAGGCCATCCATCTCCGGCATATTCCAATCCGTGATGATCATTTCGATGCCGCCCTGGGCCAATTTCTCCAGACCGGACTTCCCGTTGTCCCCTTCCACCACGTCGGAATACCCGATGCGTGACAGGGTGTTGATGATGATGCGACGCATGGTTGACGAATCGTCCACGATGAGGATCTTCAAGGGACTCTCCTTTCGCTGAGCAGCCTAGTTTCCTTCCGCAGGCGCGGAGGCGTCGATGAAATTCCGGAGCGCGGTGAGGTCGTCGGGATAGACGTTCAGGAACTTGATACCCAGCTCGAAATTCCCGTCCTCCAACTGCTCCACCCGCACCACCTGACCCACGGCAACGAGGGGGCGTGCCTCGTTCTCATGAACTGGGCCAAATCGATTGAGGTGTTTCCCCCACCCTGGAACTCTCAATTCGAGCTTCAGGAGAGTACCCAGGGGGTGTTCCCTGGGGGAGGTCAGCAGGATTCCGCCTACGGATAGGTCTCCATAGACGCTTTCCGCAGGCACAGAGGCCTTTTCGAAGGTCAGCTCCTGGAAGCTGATGGTAGCCCCCATGGGGATGCGACGGTACTGGCGGCGTTCATTGGACATGGCTCAGAATCCCATAAATTCGTGATCGGTGGCAGGGGAAACCCTGATGAATTTTGGCAGCGGGAGGCTTATCTCCAGTTGACGTGGAAGGGATGGACGTCATGTTCGATTCCCTTGAGGGAAATGGGGGGAAGAGGCACCAAACCCTCCAGGCCCACCAGTTCGGCGGTTCGGGGGCCAATGACGATTTCACCGGGTTTGGCGACACCGCTCTCAAGACGGGAGGCCAGGTTCACGGTACGGCCCATGACGGTGTAGTCCATGCGCTTTTCACACCCGATATCCCCGGCAAAGGCCTCACCACTGTTGATACCGATGCGGATCTTGAGTTCCGGGTAACCCTCGGGTCGGTTGTCGTTCAGGAACTGGAGCCCTTCCTGCATGGCAATGGCCGCCTCCACGGCGTGGCGCGCATGGTCCGGGTCGGGGTTGGGCGCGCCGAAGAAGGCCATGATGGCGTCCCCAATGTATTTGTCCAGGGTGCCACCGCGGGCGAAGATCTGTTCCGTCAAAACCTCAAAGGAACGGTTCAGGATGTGGGCCAGGGCCATGGGCTCCATGCTCTCGCTCATGCGGGTGAAGCCTGAAATATCCGCAAAGAGGACACTCACCTGGCAGCGCTGAGCCTGGAGGAGGGGGGCGTCCTGGTTTTGGGCCGCCTTGAGGATCTCGCCCACTACCTGGGGGCTATGGTAGCGCTCCAGGCGCTGGCGGAAGCGGGCCTCCCGCTCCCGCTGGATGCCCACGGCGGCGAAGTTGGCCATGGCGGAGAGGAGGTGCTCATCTTCCCGCTTGAATCCCCCCTTATTGAGGCTGGATTCCAGATAGACCACGCCGAGTGCCTGATCCTCCACGATGAGGGGGGCGCACAGGGCCGAGCTGATGCCATGGATCTTGATGCTCTCCCCGGCGGCAAAGCGGGGGTCCACCCGGGCGTCGGTGGTCAGGATGGTGACCCGGCCCTCCATGGCGGTGCGGGCGATGGTCCGGCTGATGGGCGCGCTGAGGACGCCGGGACGCTCCTCCCACACCAGTTCGGGTTCCAACTCGCCCTCGGGACCCTTCAAAAGGATGAATCCACGCTGGCAGGGGATCTGACCCGTGATCAGGTGCATGACGGAATCCAGCAGCTCGTTGAGGCTGGTGGCCCGCAGGAGCTTGCTGGCCATGGCCGCCAGGCGCTGGAAAAGGGAGTCCACTTCGCCGGTGGCCTTCTCGCCCTGGTGCTTGGCCAGCATGTCCTCCAGGGTGGCATGGGGCACCATGATGCTCCCGGATGCGTCAAAGGCGCGATCTTCCAGGGAAATCTTGGATTCGGAAGCTGCTTTGGGCCCCTTGCCCATGGCCGACAGCGAGAAGAGCCCCGTCCCCAGGTTGGGGGTGGTGCTCAGCGGCTCATCCTGGATCCAGCGGACCGGGAGCTCCCCCAGCAGGATCAGATCCCCGGGCTTGATGGGAGTGGGGCCACTGATGGGTTCCCCATTCAGGGAGGTGCCGTTCAAGGACTTCATATCCTGCAGGCAGGCCTGTCCCCGGTGAAGGAAGATCTTTGCATGTATCCGGCTGACGGCGTTGGAATTGACCTTCAGGTTCGCGGTATCGCCCCGGCCGATGGTCACGCCCTCCGCCGAGAGCTCCACCGGGTGTTTGGAACCTTCCACCTGTAGGGTGATCTTCATGGGACTTGTCTTTCCGAGAGTGAACAGCAGTCTAACATGGGGCTGATCTCCCGGCGGGCAAGCGGCGACACGGTATCCTGGTAAACAATCCCGGTCGCCGGGAGGGAGCACGCATGATCAAAGTCGGTTTCATTTCACTGGGATGCCCGAAGAACCTCGTCGACAGCGAGGTCATGTTGGGGCATCTGCGCCTCAAGGGATACGCCATTACCCGGAATATGGAGGAGGCCGAGATCCTGGTGGTCAACACCTGCGGCTTCATCGAGAGCGCCAAGAAGGAGAGCATCGAGGCCATCCTGGAGGCTGCGTCCATGAAGACCACCGGGGCCTGCACCAAGCTCATCGTGGCCGGGTGCATGGTGGAGCGATACCGGGATCAGCTCATGGCGGACATGCCGGAGATCGATGCCTGCCTCGGGACCCGGGATGTGGAGCACATTGCGGAGTTTCTGGGAGCCGGTGACAGCCTCTTCGAGCCGGATCGCGATCCCGCCTACCTCTATGACGAGCACAGCCCCCGGCTCCTCACCACCCCCAAGGCCAGCGCCTACCTCAAGATCAGCGAAGGTTGCGATCACGCTTGCGCCTTCTGCGCCATCCCCGCCATCCGGGGGCCTCAGCGCAGCCGGACCATCGATTCGATCCTGGCAGAGGCCCGTCAGCTTGTGGCCCAGGGCGTCCTGGAGATCAATCTGGTGGGCCAGGACTCCACGGACTTCGGTCGGGACCTGGGGGATCCGGATGCCCTCGAGAAACTGGTGCGCGCCCTTGGCACGGTGGAGGGGCTCCAGTGGTTCCGCATCCACTACTCCTACCCCAATCGCATCACCGATGGGCTCCTGAGCGCCATGGCGGAGACGCCCAACTGCGTGAAGTACCTGGATATGCCTCTCCAGCACGCTGATGCTGGCGTTCTGCGCACCATGGCCCGGGGCGGAGGGCGGCATACCTTCCTCAAGCTCATCCAGAAGATCCGCCGCCGAGTGCCCGGAATCTTCCTCCGCAGTAACTTCATTGTGGGCTTCCCCAACGAGACCGAGATGGCCTTCGAGGAGCTGCGAAGCTTCATTGAGGAGGCCCAGTTCGAGCACGTCGGGGTCTTCACCTACTCCCGGGAGGAGGGCACTCCTGCCTACGACATGGGGGATCCCATCCTCCGGCGCACCAAGGAGAGCCGGAAGCGCAAGCTCATGGAACTTCAGCAGAAGATCGCCCGGAAGAAGAACCAGGCCCTGGTGGGGAAGATCCTGGAGGTCCTGGTGGAAGGGGCCCACGAGGAGACCGATCTGGTCCTGAAGGGGCGGCATTCGGGGCAGGCCCCCGAAGTGGACGGCAATGTCCTCATCGTGGGCGGCGAGCCCCGCCTCAACGCCATCCAGGCCGTGAAGATCACCGAGGCCCACGCCTACGATCTGGTGGGGGAAGTGCTTGAGCAGCCCTGAACCGCGCTCCATCCACTATCGGCGTCGCTGGGCCTACGCGCTGTGGGTGTTGCTGCTTGCGGTTGCTGGGGGCGCGCTGGTGGCGTGGAGGATCCCAGTC
>JAFNAB010000047.1 GCA_017859955.1 Holophagaceae bacterium | reverse complement strand
CTGGGAGGACACGGAGCCGCCCCGCTGGGACATCCCGTGGATCTCGCTCATCTTCACGTCATAGCCGGCGTCCATCAGGGCGACGGTCAGCAGCTTGGCGGCGAGAATGGTGCCCTGTCCGCCCACACCCACCAGAATGATGCTCTTGGTCATTACTTGACCTCCTTGGAGATGGCCTGGACCTTGGGGGGGCAGACCTGGGCGCAGACGCCGCAGCCCACGCACTGATCGCGGGTGATGCGGGTCTTCTTGGCCACCTTGTCGAAGGATAGGGCCGGGCAGCCGGTCTTCAGGCAGCTCTTGCAGCCGATGCACTTGTTCTGGTCGATGCAGAACTTTTCGGTGAAGGCACCCTTGAATTCCGCCTTGTCCTCCGGGGAGAACTTCTTCAGGACACAGGGCCAGCGGGTGATGAGCACCACAGGCTCGTCCTCGGTGGACATGGCCCAGTCGATGGCATTCTTCATGGCCGTCAGATCGTTGGGGTCAACGGTCAGCACGTGGCTCGGTGAAGGCCAGGGTGTAGCAGCCGATGTCTCCGGCGATGGCCACATTCTTGCGCTTGCCGATTTCATAGAAGAAACCGCGGTGAGGGCATCCGGCGCAGAGCGTGGGGGGGCGCCCCACCACCTTGCTGCCATCGGTCTCGATGGTTTCGCAGGCCTTGCCGAAGACGGCCCTGCGGATGACATCGGGGGTCATCTCGCCATTGAAGGGGAAGAGGTTCTTGCCGAAGCAGTCGAAGCCCAGCATGCGGACCTGATCCTCGATGTAGGGATCGTTCTCTTCGATGACGTAGATCTTCTTGACCTTGGCGCAGAAGTCCTTGATCTTGCCCACGGGCAGGGGGTAGGTGAAGCCCAGCTTCAGGTAGGATGCGGATTCCCCAAAGACCTCCTTGGCGTAGCTGTAGCAGACGCCGGAAGCAATGATGCCGATCTCCTCGCCGTTCATCTCAGCGAAGTTCAGGGGGGTGTTCTCCGTGTAGACCTTCAGCTTCTCCGTGCGTTCTTCCACCCGAACGCGCATGGGAATGGCGTTGGCGGGCACGGGGATGTTCTTCCGGACGTTCTTGACGTAGGGCTTGATGCCCACCTCGATGCGCTCACCGCACTCGACGATGCCCTTGGAGTGGCAGACCCGGGTGGTCATGCGGAAGAGGACGGGGGTGTCGAAGGCCTCGCTGACCTCCAGGGCCACCTTGACCATGTCCTTGGATTCCTGAGACGTGGCGGGTTCCACCATGGGGACCTTGGCGTGCTTGGCATAGTTGCGGTTGTCCTGCTCATTCTGGGAAGAGTGCTGGCCGGGTTCGTCCGCCGTCACCACTACCATGCCACCATTGACACCGGTGTAGGCATGGGTGAACAGGGGGTCTGCGGCCACGTTGAGTCCGACGTGCTTCTGGGCACAGATGGAGCGGGCGCCGGCAATGGAGGCGCCGATGGCGGTCTCCATGGCGACCTTCTCATTGGTACCCCACTCGGCGATGATGTCGCCCTTGTAGAGGGCGAGGTTCTCCAGGATCTCGGTGCTGGGGGTTCCGGGGTAGGCCGAGGCGTATTTGACGCCGGCTTCCCAGGCACCCCGGGCAACGGCCTCGTCGCCGGTCAAGAGCTTCTTCATGGAACTGCCTCCATTCGTTGCGTGGATGAGGTGCTTCAGATCGTCATCGATTGTAACCAAAGGGCCGGAAACGTTGGACGTCCCGGCCCCATCATTCAGGCGGTCCTGGCTAAGCCTGGGGCAGGAACCTGAACCGGGCATCCCGCCCCTTGCCTTCGACGGCCAGATCCGCGAAGGGGTTATAGAGGGGATTCTTCACCACTTTGTAGAGTTCGTAGAGCTGGGGGAGGAAGACACCCCAATTGCCGATCTCCTGGCCGCAGTGGGCGGCCCAGATCATGCCTTCCTCGGGGGTGGCCTTCTTCTTGCCGTCGATGGCAGAGGACTTGCCCACCACGCCGTAGTCGGTCTTCTCCCACTGGTGGATGCGGTAGGCGAAGACTTCGCCCTTCGCCATGCTTTCCGGGCCGAAGCCCAGGCCGCCCACGATGACCACATGCTCGTAGACGATGTAGTCCCTGACCTCGGCGGGCACATCCTCCAGCTTTTCGAAGCGGATGTAAAGGTTCTGGCGGGTACCGTCATTCCAGGTCTGGGGGGCGATGTGCACGGATCCCCTGGGGTCGCCGGGGGTGACGGGTACGGCCCATACCAGGGGCTCATGCTGTTCGGGGTGCCAGAGAAGGACGGCCTTCTCCAAGTTGCTCCAGAACCAGTCGATCATGTGGGGTGTGACCCCCTCATGCTTCCAGTCCATATGGGTGCCCATGGCATCCTGAGTGATCTGCATGTCCATTCGGACCTCCTTAATAGGATTTGGCCTGCTCTTTGCCCTTTAGCACCCGGACGGCTCCGACAGCCAGGGACGATAGTTCCTCTTCGCCGGGGATGACGACGATGGGGGCGATGAACTTCACACGGCGGGAGATATCTGAAACGATGCGCTGGGAGTAAGCGATACCGCCCGTGAGGATGATGCGGTCGACCTCTCCTTCCAGGACGGCGGACATGGCGCCGATCTCCTTGGCGACCTGATAGGCCATGGCCTTGAGCACCAGCTCAGCCTTTTCGTCGCCGGATTCGGCGCGTTCCACCGCTTCGCGCACATCCCGGGTGCCCAGGTAGGCATACATGCCGCCCGCCACCAGCAGGCGCTCCAGCATCTGGGGCTCGGTGTACTTGCCCGAGTAGCAAAGCTTGGCCAGAAGGCGGGCCGGTAGGCCGCCGCAACGATCCGGGGAGAAGGGGCCCTCCTCCTGGGCGCCGTTGACATCGATCATCCGGCCATCCCGATGGGGGGTGACGGATACGCCGGTGCCCAGATGGGCCACCACAAAGCGGCAGGACTCATAGGGTTTGCCCATCTCCTCGGCCGTCCTGCGGGCCACGGCCTTGCTGTTGAGGGCGTGGGAGAGGCTGGCCCGGGGCAGGTCCGGCAGGCCGGAGATACGGGCCTCGGGTTCCATCTCGTCCACGGAGACCGGATCCACGATGAAGGCGGGAATGCCGTGCTGGGAGGCGATGAGGTGGGCCAGGAGGCCGCCCAGATTGGAGGCGTGCTCACCCCGGGCAGCGGCCCTGAGGTCGGCGATCATGGCCTCGTTCACCGCATAGGTGCCGCCGCTCATGGGCTTCAGTAGACCTCCGCGGCCCACCACCGCGTCCAGGCTCTCCAGGGGGATATGGGCCAGACCCAGGGTGGAAAGGATGAGATGGAAGCGGTACTCCAGTTGGTGAAGCACCTGCTTGAAGGGCTTCAACTCTTCTCCTTGGTGCTCCACGGTGGTTTTGAAAAGCACCGTGGTGTCGTCGAAAACCGCCAGCTTGGTGGAGGTGGCGCCGGGATTGATGGCAAGAATGCGGACCATGCGGCTTCCTGAGCTAGGCCGAAGGCCGCCCCTTATGGGGCAGCGTTGTTTCGGACGGATGGGGGGACGCGGGAGTTGATGTCTGCCGCGCTCCCTTCATCCTAGGAGTGCATGGGGGTGATAGGGGCCACGGCTGCGATGGAAAGCCTTGGCCCTGAAGATGAAGGGGATTTATCGATGTTCAATCTGAAGGCCCTGCATTGGGATGAGGGCGAGCAGACCAAGGCGACTGCATTGCATTCGCATTCGACGAATCCGCATTCACTCTG
Organism: Holophagaceae bacterium; assembly: GCA_017859955.1. Lineage (GTDB taxonomy): Bacteria > Acidobacteriota > Holophagae > Holophagales > Holophagaceae > Holophaga. The sequence continues at coordinate 17,342 of JAFNAB010000047.1, read as the reverse complement.
GGGCGATACACGATCAGAGAGCTTCGAATCAACTGCTGGGGTATAAAATTGAAATGCGATTTGAAGCCAACTATGAAGGTGATTCACTGGGCGAATGTGCGTCCTCCCTGCCTTCAGGCCAATCACCCAGCACTCAAACCCGGAGTCGAAATGTCCGCCCCTGAAACCGATGGAGCAGGTACCCCCGGAGCTGGGGTGGCCCTGGAGTGTCTGGATCTGGACTTCGGTCCCCTGGAGACTTGGGAACTCGACAGCTTGGGCGAACTCATGGCCGAGGCCTTTAGCCGATATGAGCCCATGGGGCTGGCCATCCATCTGCCCTCTCAGCAGATCATGAACATGATTCAGGCCTTCGGCTCGAAGCTTCTGGCTGAGGGCTTGACCATGGTCGCCCGGGAACGTTCCACCGGGGCACTGGCTGGTGCCCTGGTGGTCGAGGATTTCGCCACCCCGCATCCTGCGGGCCTGGATGACGTGGCTCCGGGTTTCGCCCCCATTGGTGCCCTTCTGGAGGAACTGGATGATTGCTACCGGGCTACGCACATCATTGAACCCGGTACCCACCTTCACCTCTTCATGCTGGCTGTGAATCCCAATGCCGAGGCCCGAGGGGTCGCTCGCGGCCTCGTGCGGGCGGCACTGGCATGGGGCCGTGAGAGAGGCTACCGGGTGGCCCTCACCGAGGCCACCGGCAGCGCCTCTCAGCACATCTTTCGCAAGCTGGGCTTCCAGGCCCGCCATCTTGCCTTTTACCGGAGCTTCGAGTTCGCTGGGCAGCGCGTCTTCTCCTCCATCCAGGAGCCCGAAGGCACGGTGCTTATGACGTTGGAGCTTTCCTGACCCCTCTTTGGGCGGGCGGGATCAAAACTGGTCAACCCTGCCGGGCCCGGTAGCCTGCGGGCGTGAAGCCCGTGCTCTTGGCGAAGGCCCGGTTGAAGTTGGAGGGCTGGGAAAAGCCCAGATGGAAAGCGATCTCCTTGATGGAAAGCGCCCGGCTGGCGCTGAGCATCTCCTTGGCCCGCTCGATCACGACCTCGTTCAGGATGGCGCGGAAGGACGTGTCCTCCTGGGCGAGGCGGGCCCGGAGGGTGCGTTCCGGCATCCGCAGCTGGGTTGCGATCTCATTGATCTTGGGCAGCCTGTCGGCGGGAGCTTCCATCAGGATGCGGCGGATCTGGTGCTCCAGGCGGGGGAGCTCCCTGCCTTCGGCCAGCATGGCCTGGAAGTGGGTGGTGCAGAAGGCCTGGATATGGTCCTCCGCCAGGTTTGAGGACACGGTGTCCCAGGAGGCCGGGCAGCACAACTCGTTGTGGGGTTGGTCGAAGAGGCAGGGGAAGGGGAGGCTCTTGGTGTATAGGGAGAGGTAAGGCGGCGGCGGAAAGGCGAAGTGAGCCCGGCACTCCGACCAGTCCTTGCCTGGGAGGACCTCCGAGAGGGTGCGGTAGCCCGTCATGAGGGTCTGTTCGATCAGGGGCGCGAAGAGGGCCAAGGAAGGGGGCGAGAGCTCGTACCGTGAGCGGATCCAGGGGCCCTCCTTGAGAATGTTCAAGCGGAGGAAGCGTCCGTAGCAGATCTCGAAGGCGGTGATGGCGAACTCGTGGACCTGGTCGAAGGTGCTTTGGGTGAGGAAGGCCACGCCAGTGAAACCATAGGTGCCACAGCGCTTCAGGGCTCCGACCTTCAGCCCCAGGCCCGGAATGTGCTCCCGGGCGTCGAGGATCTTGAGGGCCGAAAGGTAGTGTTCGAAGGTCAGGCCTCCTGCGGTATCCCCAAGGTCCTCAGGCTGGAGGCCGAGTTCGGTGAGCAGGGGACTAAAGAGTTCACCAAGTCCCTCGTCCTTCATCACGCATTGCAGGTCCTCAAAGTAGTGCCCGAGGACTCGCTGAATTTCCTGTTTGAGCGAGGGGTGCGGCATTGGCGGATTCGACCTTGTTTAACCCCATTATGGGACATATTTCAGTCTAATTCGATGCCCATATGTAAACTCCGCCTGGCCGAGCTGGGATCAGGCGGAGTGTTGGGGATCCATGAATCGCAGGAGACGGCTGCGATCATTTCCCGGGAGATTGCGTTGGAAAATCAGATCTACTTCCAGATGTGGCACAGGGCCGGACTCTTTACGAAGCTCTCACACCGCCGCAGCTATCATGGCCTTGACGTTCTCGGGTTTTGCGTTGACAGGGACGAGGCAGCCGGCAGCGAGAATGAACCCCTCCGGGCCCAACTCCTTGTTGAGATTCGTGGAGTATTTGTGGACATCTTCCGGTGTTCCCAGCGTCAGCATCGCTGGCGGGACATCACCCCAGGGCGAACGCATGATTCAAACATCGAAAAAGGCGAATCTCAAGCGGCAAGACATACAGAATTGTCCAGTCAATGAATGATTCTATTGTACATAGAGGGTAGAACTGTCAAAAAAGGCTTGGAGGCAGCCATGGCAGCCAAGAACCCAAGCCTGACATTCCACCTTTCGGCCTTGCCGGACCCGCGAAGCGAACGTGGCCGGAGGCATCTGCTGTTGGATGTGATGATCATGGCGGTGGTGGCGACCCTCTGTGGTGCTGATGATTGGGAATCCGTCGAAGCATTCGGGGATGAGCAGGAGTCCTGGCTGAGGACCTTCCTGGAACTGCCCAACGGCATCCCCAGCCACGACATCTTCAGTCGAGTGTTTCGCATGCTGGACACCAAGGCCTTCACGGAGTGCTTTCTGGCCTGGAGCCGCTCTGTCCGTCGCAAGGTGTCCAAGGATGTCGTCGCCATCGATGGGAAGACTCTGCGGGCATCCATGGACGCCGATCAATCACCTTTGCACTTGGTCAGCGCCTGGTCCTCAGCCAATCGCATGGTCCTTGGGCAGCGAGCCGTGGATGGGAAGAGTAATGAGATCAAGGCGATACCAGAACTCCTCAAGGTCTTAGACCTCGCAGGCTGTATCGTCACCATTGATGCCATGGGCTGCCAAAAAGACATCGCCTTGGCCATCACCCGGCGGAAGGCCGACTACATCCTGGCATTGAAGGCCAACCAAAAAGGACTGCACCAAGTGACCCAGGCTCTCTTTGAGGTCTGCGATGCCGGTGAGCAGGCGATGACGCATGCTCACTGCATCTCCACAGACGAAGGATACGGGCGAAAGGTGGTACGGGAAGTAATGACCATCAATGCCGTGCACACCCTCGGCGAAGAAATGCTGCTCGATTGGCCCATGCTGGAAACCGTCGCCCGCGTGAGGACCACCGCCGAGCGCGAGGGAAAGACCATACGCGAAGACCGATTCTACATTTCCAGCCTGCCTACGAATGCCGTGGAAGCCATGGCTGAAGGAATCAGATCCCATTGGGGGATTGAGAACGGGCTTCACTGGGTCCTGGATGTGGCATTCAACGAGGATCGGAACCGGACTCGCAAAGGCACAGCAGCTGAGGCCGGGGCGATCCTGCGCCACATCGTTCTAAACCTCCTGTGGCAGGACCCGGACTCCAAGCGAAGCATCAAGAACCGCCGCATGAAAGCAGCCCTCAATCCGGTCTATCGCCTCGACGCACTGATAGGGTTCAGGCAGGATGACATGCACTGATCATGCGTTCGCCCTGGACATCACCCATGATGCACATCATGTCGCCAAGAGCCTCTTTCGCCTTGAAAATGTCCGTGGCATGATCCGTCGCCAGGATGCACTTGTTCTTGGGCAATCCCCGGAGGTTCACAAGGTCCCGGTCCCAGCAGGAATCGAAGTGGAGGAAGGGCACAACCCCTTCCGTATCGATCGCTTCGACGAGCTGCTTCAGGTAGGGCAATACAAACCGCTCAGAAAATCGCGGCGAGATGAATTCGCCGGCGGAGCGGGCCCCGCCGATGAACGCGGCAAACGGGCGGTGCGGCATGGCCCGGATCTGGCCCACGACACGCTCGATCTCCTCCTTGATCATGATGTCCATAACCGCCTGGACCTTGTCAGGCATCCTGTAGAGATCCCTGGCGAAGGTCGCCAGCCCACGGGCGGGAGAGAGCACATCAAAAGGGATGCCGCCGAAAACCCCGCAGACAGGGACGATGCCGGCACGAAGGTGTGCCCCTGCTACTTTCCCGAAGTCAGTCTGCAGGAATTTCATCAGGTCCGAAAGGACGAGGGGCAGCTTTTTAGGCAGAAAATCGTGGACAAAGGCGGTCCAGCCTTTGGAGAGGATGAGATCATAGTCCGCCTCGGTCATCGGCGAAATCTCTTCCACCTGCCACAGCGCATCCTCTGCCAGTTCGCGGCCAGGGAGCTTCACTTCGGACAACCCGGCGGTCCCAAGAACCAGGGCGGTAGGCGTCATGTACTCCACACCGTCGATCTCGCCGAGGTTTGCCATCGACTTGAGGTTGATCTCTGCCGCAACGACCATGTCGGCCAGATAATCCGCGAGTTTGACCTTCATCTGCCGGGCATGGAAGGCATCGGCGGCAAGGATGACAGGGACCTTGTCCACCTTTTCCAGTCGGACAGCCCTCATAAGCCTATTGAGGTGCTTATCAAATATTGGGAAACCAGAACTCATGCCTTTGCTCCTAAAAGGACCGACTCTGGCCGGTCGAAAGGTCTGGGGCTGTGCCTATCTCCCGCTGGGCCAATTTCAGCCATCCCCCGAGAGGCATTCCCGGGGGATGGCTGCAGCTACACAGCGATCTGGCCTGTCATCTCTTTGTAAAGTTCTGGGAGGAAGGATGCCAAGTTGGTGTACTCGTGGACGTTGTGGATGGCCAAACCTTGAGGAGCAGCCTCCGGAATCCGGAAGTCGGGCGGTAACTTGCAAACGAACTTCTTGTTTTCGATGGCATACCCGATCCAAAAGCGGGTTCGGTACTCGACGCCACCGCGGTTCATTGGACGGATGAGATGGCAGACCACTGCGGGTGCCCATGGCCGAGAGCCGTCAACGGGCCGACTGCGGCCATTGGCACAGATGAGGGTGACGCCTTCTTCGTTGAACCGCTCCATGTCAAAGCCCGCTTCCTCGGGTGTCATGAAGGGAATGAAGATTTCCTCCGGCCCGCCGCCAATATCTTCGATGACGTGATGCGTGATCCCCTGGAAGCGCTTGACCATGGGCGTGGAGGGATCAAGGACCCGAGCGCGCTCCTCAGCATCCGGGATCGAAATTCCGAAATGGCACTTCGGATACCAGATCTTGTAGTTGAGATCGGCCAACCCATGCCAGGCGAACCACCAATTGATCATGCCGATCGAAACATCCGGCATCGTGGTCATGTTTGCAATGTAGGCGGCTCCGTTGGGAAGGACGCACCACCCCGTTTCGACGTCCAGATAGCCAGGGTTCAGCAGGTCATTGATGTTTTCGGGCATCAGTGCCTTGGACGGATCGATCGGGCGGGCCATTAATTCAAGATGGGCTGGATCGGGTGCCGCGACCGGGCGGGAGAAATATTTCGCGTAGGGTTTGGCCTTCTCTTCTGGTGTCAATTCCCAGGATCTCATGGGTTCACCTCTCTATATTGGAATTCAAAGTTCCCTCCGGGAAAGAGGGATGTTCCTTTTTCCCGGAGGAGGCAATGTCTCTTCAACTCCCCTCCTTGAGTGCAAGGGGACGGAAGGGGCCGCGCTTGTGTCGACTAGTTCTTCAGATGGATGGCGGCGATGGCGCAATCTCGCGCCGCGTTCTTGGCAACTTCGATGAGATCGCCGGAGACTTCTTCAGATTTGAGGATGATGGAGTCCGAAGGATGGTCGAAGTGGAACAGTTCCGGGTAGAGGTCCTCGCAAAGCCCACAGCGGATGCAGAAATCCTTGATTTCGATCTTCATGGTGTCGCTCCTTCTTATTGCTGAACGTAGGCTGTGGCCTGATCGGCGGTGATGAATCCCTGGGCGAAGCTCAGCGTGGAAACGCCAATTCCACCGACGGGCGGATTGCCATAAATCTCGCTGGCGCAGCAATCGCCGGCGGCGTAGAGGCCCTGGATGACATCGAAGTCCTTGTCCAGCACCTCGCAGCGGCCGTTTACCTTGATGCCACCGTAGGCGTGGTAGCCTCCCACGAAGACGCGCATCGCGTAGAACTTGCTCTTGCGCACGGGGAACAGGTATTTTGGATCCTTGGCGTACTGGGCGTCGTAGCCCTGGTCGCAGTAGCCGTTGTAGGTTTCGATGGTCTTGAGCAGGGCCTCCTTCCGGATGCCCGTCTGGTCCGCCAGATCCTCCAGGGTGTCGGTCAGGAAGACATGCTTGTTGCCTTTGGCAATGACCTCTTCGAACTGCTTGCGAACATCGGTAAGCTTTACCGCCTTGAAGATGAAGTAGAAATACTCCACTCCGTCCTCTTCCATGTGCTTCGCCGTGTCCTCGTCGAAGACGAGGTAGGCGTATTTCTCCTTGGTGTTGTTGATGGCCGTGACCATGGCCATGTGGCAGTCCGACTGCTCTTCGGAGATGAACCGCTCGCCCTTGTGGTTCACCCAGAGGTAGGGCTGCTCCTGGACGGTGCGGAGCTTGTTCCGGTGGATCCAGCCGACGTTGTGGGCGACGATGCCCGGGCCGGGGCACATGTTGTGGCCGTTGACGGCCATGCCACTCCGGGCGCCACCTATCTTCCAGACGGCCTTCTGGCCGTCGGCGGTCAGCTGGGCGTTGCAGAAGTGGTTGAAGACCACGTTGCCACCGTCGCTGCAGTTCTTGTCGGTGAGCTTGAGGCCCAGCTCCGCTAGCAGTTCCTTGTCGTCACTGAAGCCGCCGGAGGCCACGATCACGGCCTTGGCGTTGATCTGGACGGTGTTGCCTTCTTTGTCCTTGGCTAGGGCACCGACGACCTTGTCGCCCTCCTTGATAAGGCTCTGGATAGGAGTGCTGAAGTGCAGCTCGCCGCCCAGAGCCTTGACACGGTCAGCCATCTTCTTGCAGATGACGGCGGCACCGTGCCCCTGGCCGATGGGCTTCAGGTAATAGTAGTCGCCGATGTGGAAGGCATTGGGAAACCCTGCGCCATAGCCACGCTTGGTGCCCAGCTCCTCGAGGGGATTCATCATGGAACCGGCGAACTCGATGCCCAAGCCACGGATGAAGTCGGGGATGCGGCTGGAGTTATCGATCCAGGAGCGCACCACGTCAGGGTTGGCGTTCCAGTTGGTGTACTCCATGTGGAGCTTGAATGCTTTGTCCTTGTAAGCTTGGTCGTCGCGGACGGCCAGGGTCATCATAGGCGTATTGGATACGCCGCCGCCCTGGAATGGGCGCTTCTCGAAAACGGCGACTCTGGCGCCCTTCTCCAGGGCGGTCACGGCGGCGGAAAGTCCCGCCAGGCCGCTGCCCATGATGGCGATGTCCGTATTAATGATTTTCATACGTTACTCCTTCTTAGGTGGAAAAATGGCATGGGATAATCTCTTGGCCATTGGGTCAAGGTCGATAAGGGTGCATGGGTATTACTTGTTATGAAGGCGATTCTTATCGATGCTTTTATCGCCAATATGCCTGCAATAGGGCCGAAAATTGCTCGTCACACGCACAGGTCTGATCAGTGAAGAATCTAAACCTATTCTTCGCGGAACCTCGAGCAAGGGCCAGCGGAATGCCTTGGCATTTTCGACGATTCGATATGCATTTTCGGCAAGGTGTCTGTCGCCCTGAAACCCTCGTGCATACTGGGGCTTCGAAGACAGGACATTCCATCGAGGGATTGCATGGATATCAAGCACCTGAACTGCTTCCTGCAGGTCGCGGAGCACCAGAACTTCACCAAGGCCGCGCGGTTGCTCTCGATCACCCAGTCCGCCGTCAGCTACCAGATCTCCGCCCTGGAAAAGGAGCTGGGCTTCAAGCTCTTTGCGCGGACCCCCCATGTGGTGCGCTTCACCGCGCAGGGGCGGCACTTCTATTACGGCATCCGGGACATGATGGGCTTCTATGCCAACCTGGTCCGGCAGGCCCAGGAGCTGGAGGCTGGCACCACCGGGGAGCTGTCCATTGGCATCCTGGGGCACGCGGGGGGGGATTTCCTGCCGAAGCTCCTGCGGGGCTTCCGGGAGCGGCACCCTCAGATTTCCCTGAATGTGAGCCAGTTCGATATGGTGGGGCTCAATTCGGCCCTGGAGGCTGGGGATATCGATGTCGGGTTGACCCTGGCCATCAGCTTCGGGCATCGACCGGATTTTGAGACCCGACGGATCCAAGGTGAACCCTTGGCGATCCTGGTGGCCGAAGATCACCCCCTGGCTGGGAAGGCCGAACCCAGCTTTGCCGATCTCCAGGGCTACCCCATCGTGGATGTGGCCCGGGAGGGGGCTGCTCCCGCCAAGGTCTTCATCGCCAAGGCCTGTGCCAGGCAGGGCTTCACTCCCAATGTCGTCCAGTGGGTGAACGACTTCGATACCCTCTTCCTCCTGGTGGAGGCGGGGGTGGGACTGGCCGTTCTTCCCCGTTACCGGGCCGAGACCCATGGCAACACCCGCATCAAGGTCACCAACCTCAGTGGGGAGGACTCGACGGTGGATGTCATCCTGGCCTGGAAGCGGGAGGTGGTGAACCCAGCGCTGCCTGTGTTTCTGGAGGAACTGGACCGCATGGGGCATGCCGGATAGCGCCGGGAATTCCGAACCGTCACAATGGTTCATGGCCTTCCCTCCGATCCCCCGACCCTCCCGAACCCTTTCAGCCGCGCTGCTTGGCCTGCTGGTCCTCGGGGTTCCCCTGGAAGCTCGGCCCAAGAAACGGCGTCCTGCTCCGCGAGCGTCCATCAAGGTCGATCCTCTGCCCCCGAAGAAGGCGCTGGAGGGGCCGACCTGGTGGTTCCTCAGCGGCGGTCTGATCAGCGGGGGGCATGTGCCCGCGGCCCATCGCGCCCAGTGGCCTCTCTGGATGCAGGCGCTGTGCGGTCCTCGCCGGGATGTCCCGGCCAAGGCCCTGGCCGAGGCCGATCTCGACAAGGTGCCGGATGTCTTCCTGGTTCGTGCCATGGATCTCCTGCGGGAAAGAGAGATCTTCACGCCCCGCCTCCTCGCCCAGGCCACTGAAATCGGCTACACCGCCGATGCCGCCCCCTGGGGGCGCGCCCGGACGGCCTACCAGGTGGCCTATCTCAGCACCCACCCCCTGCCGGTCCAGGACTGGCGCACCTGCTCCCTGCTGCTCTCCCAGCTGGCGGGGGAAGGGGAGCTTCCCCTGGTGCGGCGCTTGCTTCAGCGTTCGGGCTTCCCGGGGGATGCCGCCCTCAACGCCTCCTTCCTTCGCCGACTGGAGGCGAAGGATGCCTCCGGGGCGGAGACGGCCTCGGTGTGGGATGGCAGCCGTCCTTCGGAGGAACGCTTCCTGGCACTGCGCCGGGTCCGATTATCGGGCCCGGAAAAGGCGGCCCTGCTCCCGGCCCTGAAGGGGACCGACTCTTTCGGGGAGGCGGTCCTGCTGGGGGTTCAGAGCGGGTGGATCTCTCTCGCGAACCCTCTGGTGGACGAGGCCATCGCCCATCCCGGGCGGCCCAAGGGGCAGAACCCCTGGTTCCTGGTGAACCTGGGGGAGCGGGCCTCGGATCTGCTCTGGATGCGGGCGGTGGAGGCCCTCCAGTCCGGGAGGCGGGACCTGGCCGAGCGATGGGCCGGGGAGCTCCTGACCCGTTTCCCGGACTCCTGGTACGCCTGGCAGGCCGCCTATCTCCGCAACCGCTCCGGGGATCCGGAGCCCAGCCGACTCAAGATCCCCGGGGACATCACCTTCTGCAATGCCGAGCGCCTGGGGGCCCGCATGCCCAGCGCGGACCGCCCCTGGCCCGAACCCTTCCGTTCCCTGGCGGAGCAGGGCCGCTATGACCTGATCCTGGCCCGGGTGGACCCGGAGAAGCAGACCGCCCTCTATCTCCGGGCGGCCCATATGGCCGCTCAGCAGGATCTGGTGGTCCGGCACTTCGCCATCCACAAGGACTGCTCCCTGGAGACCCTGGCCTTCCTCTATCCCACCAGTCCTGTGCCTACGCTGGCCACCCTCATCCGGGAGGAAGGCTGCGAGGGGATTGTGGATCCGGCCTTCGTGCTGGCGGTCATGAAGAACGAAAGCCAGTTCCAGCCCACTGCCACCTCCGGCGCCAAGGCCATGGGGCTCCTGCAGCTCCTGCAGCCCACCTTCCGGAGCATGGTGGGCCGCAAGGCCGATATCCGGGATCCCGAGACCAACATTCGCGCGGCCCTGCGCTACTTCAAGCGCATCGCGAAGGTCGCCAATCTGCAGGGGGAGCCCGAAGCCATCCGCTACGCCTACATCGTGGCGGGCTACCACGCCGGAGAGGGGCGGGCCAGGCGCTGGCATGCCGACACCCAGGCCCGCCTGGGGAGCCGGACGGGACCGGCCGAAATGCTCCAGCGCACCGAGGCCATCCCTTTCACCTCCACTCGGCAGTATGTCCTGCGGGTCCTGGGGGACCGGAGGCTCTTCCTGCGGGTGATGCGTTGATGGCCGAGGACAAACGCTGGATGGAGGAGCATGTCCTGAAGGGGCAGGACCTGCTGCTTTACGGCCGTCTCCTGGAGGAGATGGACGAGCTTCCCCCGGAAGAGATCTGGCGGGAGCTCCGGAAGGCTGCCGAGGCCTACCTGGCGGGGGGGAAGGACCGGACACGCCTCGTCCATCAGCGGGTGGACGAGCTCATCGAGGCCCTCGTCGCCCGGGACCAGCGCTTCGGCTATCCGCCCCCCTTCTGCCATTGCGGATGCGCCAACTGCTGCCACGAGCTGGTCTACTGCACCGATGAGGAGGCAAGCCGCATCCATGAGCACTGCCTCCAGGAGGGCATCCCCATCGACCATGCCAAGCTGGCGCGCCAGTTGGAGCACGTCGAGACCGACGGACACCTGGATCACACCGGCGGCACCACTTGGAACGACCAGTCGGAGGCGGACCAGTCCTGCATCTTCCTGGGAGAGGACCGGGCCTGTCGGGTGTGGAGTGAGCGACCCCTGGTCTGCCGGGTGCACCTCGCCGAAAAGACGGACCAATACTGTCGGCCCCACAACGGCGTCGAGAATCCCGAGGCCCTGGGCATCAGCTATATCGAGCTGAGCTATATCCTCAGCGCGGTGTTCATGGTCCACCGGGATTCGGTGAAGAAGACCATGGGGCGGTTGCTGCTCCTGGAGCGGAAGGACTGAAAAGATCCACCTCCAAGCAACCCCGCCGCGCGGAGTTGCTTGGAGGTGGATCCGTTTTTTAGTTGTACCGCCCGTACTTGTCCACCGACTCGAACAGCGCTTTGACGTTCTCGTGCTTGGCGTTCTGGGGCATGGTGCAGGCGGGGCGGAGCATGAAACCGCCGCCCTTGCCAACGGTGGTGATGAGCTTCTTGCAGTAGGCGTCCACCTCATCGGGGCTGCCCAGGGCCAGCATGGTGGCCGGGACGTCGCCGGACAGGGCGCAGTGGTCGCCCAGGATCTCCCGGGCCCGGAAGATGTCGGTCCCGCCGTCCATTTCGATGGCGAACTTGCCCTTGGGGAACTGGAGGAAGTACTCCAGGTCCCGGCCCCAGTCGGTGTCCATGTGGAAGATGGGGGTGATGTCAGCCTCGATGAGGCGCATGGTCATGTCCTTCACGACGGGCCAGACCAGGGCATCGAAGCGCTTCTTGTTCAGGAAGGCCGCGCCGGTGCGGGTCACGGGGAAGAAGGTGCGGCGGATGCCCGTGCGTCCCACCTGATCCTGGATGCGGGGGAAGAACTGCTCGTTGAAGATCATTAGGATCTCCAGGAGTTCGTCACCCATCTGGAAAATGTCGGTGATGTAGCGGTCGAAGGAGCGGGTGATGGAGAACATCTCGTGGCCCGTGGGGGAGGTGCCGCCATAGAGGCAGCTCTGTCCACGCTTGGCGACGGCTGCGAGTTCCATCCCGTGGCGCTTGCCGGCTTCCATGAAGCGGGCGCCGATCTCCGGGGGGTCGATGCCGTAGAGCTTCTTCAGGAGGATGCCCACATAGGCCATGATCCCGGCCTGCTTGATGAGCCGGATTTCATCCCGGGTCATGACCTCGGGCTCTAGGGTCTGGTAGGGCTCGTTGTCCGCCAGGTCCCGTCCCGGAAACTTGCAGGCGTTGAAGCCGATCTGGCTCATGCCATTGGCGTCGCCATACTGGAAGTGGACACCGGCGTAGCAGTCCCACTGGGGGTAGGCTGCGGCCAGCTTGTCGTAGCATTCCATGGCGATGTCCCAGTTCCACATGAAGTCCTTGGTGGTGACCCCGGCGAACTGGGAGGCGTAGGTGGTGATCCAGGGGGCGCAGACAATGCGGTCCACGGGCTGGGAGGCCAGGGTGGCCAGAAGGCGGGCTTCCGGGGTCATGGTGTCTTGAGGCATGGGGGATCTCCGGTAATTATAATTAATAAAATTAAAGACTTCCCAGGTGTTTTCCTGGAAATCTATGGATTTTGTGCATGAGGAGAATCGCTGTTCTGGATCCTCTGGATGGCTTATGTGAAGGATAATAGAGGTGACAACCTGATGAGTAGTGGGCTGAGATTGAATTCTTTTAGGCTAGATAATAAAATGATTTGATTAATTTTGATTCATACCGTCGTGGGGCTGCCTTATGGATATTCGTCACTTGCGGTGCTTCCTGGCGGTCTCGGAATTCCTTAACTTCACGAAGGCGGCTCATCAGCTCTGCCTCACCCAGTCCGCCGTGAGCTACCAGATCTCCGCCCTCGAAAGGGAATTGGGGGTGAAGCTCTTCACCAGGGCCCCCAACTCCGTGCACTTCACGCCCGAAGGGCAGCACTTTTACGACGGTCTGAAGGGGGTGATGGCGACCTACGAGGGCTTGGTTGCAAGCACGCGTCGCCTGGCTTCAGGGCAGACCCACAGCCTGGAAGTGGGTTTCCTGGGGGGCGTTGAGAAGCGGATCCTGCCCCCACTCGTGAAACGCTTTCGGGAGCGCTATCCCTGGGTGGCCCTTCGCTTCAATCGCTTTGATATCGTGCCCCTCGGCCTTGCGCTGGAAAAGGGGGAGCTGGATGTGGCCTTCGCCCTGGCCGTGGGGCTGCCAAGCAACAGCGGGCTGCGATCCCAGTTGCTCTACCGGGAACGCCTGGTGGTGGTCATGCAGGCCGACCATCCTCTGGCTGGCGCTGAGAGTCTGACCTGGGAAGACCTTCAACACATGGCTTTTGTGGACCTGGAGCAGGTCCTGAACGCGCCGACCAATGCCCTCCTGGTGCAAATCTGCGAGAAACGCGGCTTCACACCCAGGATCGTGGAGCGCTTCTCGGGGTTGGAATCCCTCTTCATGGCGGTGGAGTCGGGGGAGGGGATCGCGGTCTTCCCGAAATACCGGGCTGAGGCTCACCTGAACCCCAGACTGACCTATGTCCCGCTTGTCGGGGAGGACAGCACCACGGACTGCGTCGTGGCATGGAAGCCGACAGGCAACCCCGCTCTGCAGGCCTTTCTCCGGGAGTTGGGGGTCCGGGCATGAAAAGGCCCCCACCCTAAGGCGGGGGCCTTTTCATGCCGTAGGCTCTAGTCTTCGGCAACGGCCAGCTTGGCTGGATTCATCGCCTTTTCAGGCAGGGGTTTGATGAACTGGATCAGGATGGCGCCGATGATGGCCACGGTGCTGACAATGGTGATGGAGGTGTGATAGCTTCCGGTGGATTTCAGGGCCAGGGAGCCGAGGATGATGCCCGGGATGCCGGCGTAGAATCCGATACCGAAGGCCAGCCCGGTGATGCGGCCCACCACGCTGTGATGGTAGTTGATGGATACATAGGCGAGGGCTGCGGCCATGACCCAGGCTGCGAAGAAGCCGATGATGGGCAGGACGACCGCGAGCACCGGGATGTGGTGGGCGACGGCGGTCAGCATGATGGTGAAGGCCAGGGCGCCGGAAACGAGGAATGCGACGCTGATGGTGGCCTTGGCACTCTCCCGGAAGACCTTCTCGAAGACGAAGCCCGATGCGATGCTGCCGAGCATGAAGAAGAGCTGATAGAGACCCATGAGCTTGCCCGCCATCATGGGGCCGTAGCCCAGGCCGGTGGGGGCCTCGATGGCGATATAGCCGGGGGTCAGATCGTTGAAGCCCGTGAAGAACCAGCAGGAGAGGAAGACCGTTGCGACGATGATCCAGGTGGTCCGGGACTTCAGGGCTGCCTTGAATGCGCCATCCGCGAAGGCCTGAGCCTCTGCGGAGATCTCGTCATGGAAGGCGGGGGGCTTGGGGCCAAAGGCCATGACGATGGCCAGGACAAGGGCGATCATGGGGGCGATGGCCACCCGGGACATCACGGTCAGCCAGCTGTGGGTTGCCGCGAAGATTATCGGGGAGATGATGATGCCAACGAGCACGCCCAGGGAGATGGAGAAGCCGGAGAGGCCAGCCACCATGCCCCGCTGCTGGGGGGGGAACCAGGTCGCCGCCAAGGGGGCGACGATGGCGGTGAGCGGGCCGACCGCCAGGGCCTGGCAGACCCGCAGAAGGATCAGGGCCTTAAGGTTGTAGCCCACGACGGGGAAAAGGAGTGTCGGCACGATGAAGATGATGCAACCGGCGATCACCATCTTGGGAATGCCCAGCCGGTCCACCAGGAATCCGGCCACCAGGCAGGATGTGGCCCCCACAATATTCCACAGGCCCATGAATGTGCCGGTGGCGGTGCCAGGATCGATTCCGAGGGTTTTGGAGACTTCGCCGATGAGTGGGGCCGGGGCGATCATAAGGACAGTGGAGGCTGCCGAGGCCACGATCATGACCAGGAGCACGAACCAGCGGAATTTAGGGTAGGCCTGCGGCATTTCCATAAAAATCTCCTTTGGGGGTGGACAGGCTCATGCCACCGGAAATCGGTGTCCTGGTCTGATTGGCAATTTGAAAAGGGAACTATCCATTACAAAGACTCCAAGGCTCCAGGGAAAGCAAAATGCGGGAAATGCGGTTTTGCTTCGTGCTCAGGAGCTTTGGGGCCTTGGAGGTAAATCTGTTTTTTAGTTGTAGCGTCCGTATTTCTCGACGGCGTTGAAGAAGGCGTCCACGTTCTCCTTGCGGGCGTTGAAGGGCATGGTGCAGCCCACGGAGTAGAGGAGGCCGCCCCCCTGGCCGAAGGTGGTGATCAGCTTCTTGGCGTAGGCGTCGACATCATCGGGGTTCCCCACGGCCAGGAGGCCGGCGGGCATGTCGCCCTTGATGGCGCAGTGCCCCTTGAGGACATCGTGGGCCTTGTAGATGTCGGTGGCGCTGTCCAGCTCGAGGACGAACTTCTTGGCGGGAAGCTGGAGGAAGTACTCCAGGAAGCCGCCCCAGTCGGAATCGAAGTGCAGGACGGGCACGATGTCCATGGCGATCAGCTTGCCCACGAAGTCCTTGAAGTAGGGCCAGTAGAAGCGTTCGAAGTTCTTCTTGTTGATGAACTGGGAGCTGCCCCGGGTGCCCGGGACGAAGACCCGCTTGATGCCGGTCTGGGCCACGCTGATCTCGTGGGCCTTGAGGTTGGCTTCCTGCTGGATCCAGAGGAGCTCTTCCAGCTCGGAACCCATCTGGAAGACATCCCGGAAGAACTTGTCCATGGAGCGCATCATGGAGAAGTCTTCGAAGGCGGCCCCGGGCCCGAGGGAGCCCCAGGTGAGGGACTGACCGCGCTGGAGGGATCGCTGGATCTCCTCGCCGCGATGGGCGCCGATGAGCCCGAAGGCCTGGAAAATCTGGGGGCGCGTCACGCCGTGGGCCCGCTCCCAGAAGGTGAAGGTGTACTCCATGCCGCCGTTGGGCTGACGCAAAATGGCGTAGTCCTCGCGGGTCATGATCTCGCTCTCGTGGTACTGGAGGGGGGCGTTGTCCTCCAGCTCCTTGCCCGGCTGCTTGTTGCGCATGATGCCGGTGGCCTGGGCCGTGGGGCCGTGGCTGCCGTGGATCATGATGGCGTTGGAGTCCCACATGGGGTAGGCCTCGGCGAACTTCTCATAGGCCGCCATGGCCTTGTCCCATTCCCACTGGAATTCCTTGTTGGTGATCCCGGCGAGCTGCCCGGCGCACTGGTCCGCCAGGACGGAGCAGACCACGCGATCGGTGGGCTCGAGGTTGATGGTGGCGACGAGCCGCTCTTCGGCCGTCATGGAATCCTTGGGCATGACCATGGATCAACTCCAGAATGAAATAAGAGTAAATAGAGTTCGCCCAGGCCGGAGGCCTCCCCAGGGGGGCTTGTGGGCGAAAGGCCGCCGTTATCAGCCCTTCTTAAAGGCTCTTTGGGGGCAGTTGTGTGGCTGGACTCCAGTATATGGAGTCTGTATTTGATATGAGCAGGTATTCGAATCTGAAATGTTTTGAGGATGAAGATAAAAAAATTAGGGGATCAGTGCTTAAATGGAGGAAACCAGTGGGGCGTTCGTGGATATCCGTCATTTGCGCTGCTTCATGTCCGCCGCCGAGCACATGAATTTCACCAAGGCGGCGCGGCAACTCTTCCTGACCCAGTCCGCGGTCAGCTACCAGATCTCCTCTCTGGAAAAGGAGCTGGGGGTGAGGCTTTTTGAGCGGGACCCGCACCTCGTGCGCTTCACCCCTGCGGGAGAGCGATTCCATGAGGGCGTCCAGCGGCTGTTGGCGACGTACGGTTCCCTGGTCTCGGAGGTCCAGACCTTGGCCAGCGGCGGGGTCGGGTCCCTGGCCCTGGGCTTCCATGGCATTGCTGAAAAGCGCTTCCTGCCGCCCCTTCTGCGGCGCTTCCGCCGGGAACATCCTGAAATTTCCGTCGACCTGAATCGCCTGGACATGGTCACCATGCCCAGGGCGCTCCAGAAGGGCAGTATCGATATCGCCTTCATGCTCCAGCTCGCGCTGCCTGAAGGGCCGGAGATCCACTCACGGCTCCTTTTCTCGGTGCCCTTGGTGGTCGTCCTCCCGAAGGACCACCCCTTGGCGGGCCGGGAAAGCCTGACTCACGCAGATCTCGCCGGGGAGGGCTTCCTGGAGCTCAATCTGCCGGTGAACGCCCCCGCCCATGCCAGTTTCGTGGTGACCTGCGCGCGGATGGGCTTCAAGCCGCGGGTTGTTCAGCGTTTCAATGACCTGGAATCCCTGTTCCTGGCCATCGAGATGGGCGCGGGCATCGCCATCTTCCCCCGCTACCGTGCCGAAGCGCAGGCCGATAGCGGCCACGTCCTGGTGGAAATGCGGGGCGAGGGGAGCGATGCCCCCTTCGTCGTGGCCTGGCGGAGGGACAACGACAATCCGGTTCTGCCGATCTTCCTGCAGGCGATGGGGGTAAGGGACTGAAAAACAAATCCACCTCCAAGCAGCCCCGCCGCGCGGGGCTGCTTGGTAAGTGGGTAATCACTGGGGGGCGCGGCTTCGGCGAGGCGATGTAAACCCCGGGTGGGGT
>JAFNAB010000046.1 GCA_017859955.1 Holophagaceae bacterium | reverse complement strand
GGGGGCCGGGGGGTTGGGCATATCGCCCATGACGTTATACCAGGCCGTTGGCATGTCCTTTTCGGCCAGGATGATCTTGCGGGGCTTGGAACCAGTCATGAGCACCTTTCTTTCAACATCGTGGAGAAGCAAATGAGACCTGGAGCCATTTTATGCTATCTGCCACAGGGGTGTAAACGATACTAGCTATACATAAATGCTGAGAGTCTTCCCGCAATGGTACAGAAAGAAGGGGCCGCAGGTTGCGGCCCCTTCTCTATTTCAAGGTAATGAGTCTACTTGGCTGCAGGGGCCTTCACGATTTCGGCGAAGGTCCTGCCAAAGTTTACGCACTCCTCCAGTTCGGCCTTGGAGGGGGTCATCCGGGCCTTGATGGGATCCGGCCCCACCTTCATACGCATGGACTGAAGGATGTCATGGACGGTGCGGATCGCTTCCCCACTCCATCCGTAGGAGCCGAATACGGAAGCTGGCTTGCCCCTCATGTTCAGGAACACCAGGGAGGCCACCAGCTCCAGGATCGGGTGCGGCACATCCGCGTTCAGAGTCGGGGTGCCGATGAGGAAGCCCGAGGCCTTCTCAAACTCGTCAACAATGGCTGCGATGGGGGTTTCCACGGCATTGAGGAGTACGGGAGTCACACCGCCTTCCGCAAGTCCTTCCGCCACCTTGCGGGCCATGGCCTCGGTATTGCCGTAGGCCGAGACGTAGACCACGGGCACCCGGACCTCGTGGATGCGGTTGAGGATCGAAGCCCTTTCTTCGTAGTAGTCCAGGTAGCTCAGGGGATCCTTGCGGAGAATGGGGCCATGGGAGGGGGCGACGATCTTCGGGTTCAACTCCCTCACGCGCTGGGTCGCCTTCAGGATGTAATCCTTGTACGGGCGCATGATGGTGGCGTAATAGAACTCGAAAGCCCGCTGAGCCGCCTCGGGGTCCTTCAACTCGTCGTTGAAGTTGGACTCCGAGGAATAATGGGCTCCCAGAAAATCGCAGGTGAAGAGGATCCGATCCTCCTTCAGCCAGGTCAACATGGTGTCCGGCCAGTGGAGGAAGGGAGTCTCCTGGAAGACCAGGGTCTTGCCTCCCAGTTGGAGTTCCTCGCCATCCTTGACGATGCGGTGACGGTAATCCCGGTTGACCAGATTATCGATGAAGGACTTGGCGGCCCGGGTGAAGAGGACTTCCGCATCGGGTCGCAGCTGAAGCAGCTCCACCAGTGCGCCGGAATGATCCGGCTCCGAGTGGTTGACGATTACGTAGTCGATGGACTCCAGGGGGCAGATATCCGTGATGTTCTGGATGAACTCGTCGGAAAAGGGACGCTTCACGCAATCGATGAGGGCGGTCTTGTCCGAACCCTTCACCAGATAGGCGTTGTAGGTAGTGCCGCATTCCGTCGGGATGACGATATCGAAAATCGCCAGATCCGGATCCTTGACGCCTACGCTGTAGACGTCAGGGGCTAAGGTTATCAATGCCATGGGGCGATCTCCCTCTGTCAGGCTTCCAGTTCGAAGTCGTCCTTGCCGACCCCGCAGAGGGGGCAGACCCAATCGTCCGGAATCTTCTCGAAGGGGGTGCCGGGAGCGATGCCGCTATCGGGATCGCCCACTTCGGGGTCGTAGATGTAGTTGCAAACGGTGCAGCGCCACTTGGACATGCTTTCCTCCGGAAGATGAGCTTCGCTCAGTCTGAACAGGTTGGGCCCGACCTACAAGCTTGGGCCCTCATGATAGGTGGGATGCCGCGGCAGGGGCGGAAGTTTGTGACCATTGCGACTTACTGGACGGGAGTCCGGATGAGCAGCACCACCGCCTGGGCTGCCAGCCCCTCGCCCCGGCCGGTGAACCCGAGCTTTTCGGTCGTGGTGGCCTTGACATTCAGGGCCTCCGCCTCGACGCCAAGGATGGGAGCCACCCTCTCACGCATGGCTTCCCGGTAAGGGCCTACCTTGGGGCGCTCCCCGATCAGGAGGACATCCGCATTGCCCACCCGCCAGCCGAGGCCGTGCAGTTTGGCCATGACGCTTCTCAGGAGCTCGGCGGAGTCGGCCCCCTTGTAGGCCGCATCCGTGTCCGGGAAATGCTGGCCAATGTCTCCCAGGCCCGCGGCTCCCAGAAGGGCGTCGGCGAGGGCATGAAGCATGACGTCGGCATCACTGTGTCCCGCCAGGCCCCGGTCATAGGGGACCTGGATGCCCATGAGCATCAGGGGGCGGCCCTCTTCCGGAGCGGAGAAACGATGGACATCAAAGCCCTGGCCCACCCGTATCATGGCTTCTCCAGAGAATTCAGTGTGCGGAACCCACCCGTCGAGACCTCCGGCGAGGTGGTGCTCACCTTGGGAACCGTAACCTTCACCAAGGTGCCTACCCCTTCCTCGCTGCGGACCTCGATGGCCCCCTTGTGCTCTTCCATGATCTTCTTGACCGTTGCCATGCCGAGGCCTGTCCCCTTCGGCTTGCCATGGGTGAAGAAGGGCTCAAAGATCCGGCGCTGGAGTTTCTTGGGAATGCCTTTACCGTTGTCCTCCACCTCCAGGCGGATCTCCCCGAGGCAGTCCTCCCAGCGAACGGTGACCCGCCCGTCTGCTCTGCCCGTCAGGGCATCCAAGGCATTGGCCAGGAGGTTTTCGAGGACTCGGGCGAACCGATAGCGGTCCAGAGATCCCGTGCATTCCGGGCCTTCGGCCCTCAGTGCAATCCCCATATCCTTGGCCCGCTGCTCCAGGGGTTCCACCAGACCCCTGATGAAGGGGGCGATTTCAACGTTTTCCAGTTTGGTATCCCGGATCTTGGCGTAGTCGAGGACGTCGGTGCTCAGCTGGCTGAGGCGCTCTACGGCTCCCAGGATCTCCTCCACGTGGTGCTGGGCCTTGCCTCCGGCTTCGTAGTAGGCGCCGATCATCTGGGCGTGCCCGGCAATCACGAAAAGGGCGTTCTTGATGTCGTGCACGATGGAGCTGGCCACTTGTCCCACGGTAGCCAGGACGTGATTATGCAGGCTCTCTTCCGCCAGCCGCGTCCGTTCGATGGCGACGGCGCAAAGCGAAACGATGGCCTCGAAAGTAGCCCGGTCCACGGGTTCGGTGATGACCTTCTGTCCGTCGAGATAGACTACGCCAATGCACTTTCCTTGCACGATCAGGGGCAGGCAGAGGATGGTCTTGAGCTGGAGGTTCATCACGGACTGCTGGGCCATGAGTTCCTGATCCGAGGCCACGTTGTGAATCCAGATGGGCTCGCCCTGTTCGAAGACCTTCCGCACGCTGGACATGGACAGGTGGATATTGCGGGTCATATCCGTGCCCAGGTTGTGCTGGACCTTGACCTCCAGGTCCCCTCCCTCCGGCAGCATGATGAAGCCCCGGTCTGTGCCCGAAATGGCCAGGAGCCTGTTCAGGGTCTGCTCCAGCAGATCGTCCAGTTCGATCTCTCCGGACATCAGATGGGCGGTCTGGAGGATGGCCTGGAGGTTGACCTCCGAGGCGAAGGGAGCTTCGTTTCGGAGGGTCAGGGTGTAGGCGCCATCAGCGATGCGCAGAGCCGCATCCGTTTCCCATTTGATTCTGGTGATGCGTCGATCCTGGAAGAAGGTGCCGTGGGATGAATTCAGATCCTCGGCCCACCATGCGCCATCCATCAATTCCACCTTCAGGTGCGCCCGGCTCACCATGCTGTCCGGCAGCACGATATCGCAATGGTTCTGCCGGCCCAAGACCACGTTTCTAGGCAGAGGCACTGAACGCTCGAAGCCGTGGCGGTCCCGGATGGATATGGAGAATCGCTCAGCCACAGGAACTCCAGAGGGGCATTGATTGATGATGGATATCCATCTTGGCAGAATCCGGGACCCAAGGGGGAGAGTGGACAATCCCGCCTCCCCGTGAGGGAATGGAGGGGAGCCGAGACCCCATGGATTATCACCGCAACCCCGATCTGGACCCCGCCGAGCGCGACGAGACCTTCGAGTATTCCCTGCGCCCCCAGCGCCTTCCGGAATACATCGGCCAGGAGAAGGTGAAGGCACGCCTGGAGATCGCCCTCCACGCAGCCCAGAAGCGGGGGGATGTGCTGGATCACGTGCTCCTCTTCGGCCCACCGGGCCTGGGCAAGACGACCCTGGCCCATGTGCTGGCCAACGAGATGGGCTCGCCCTGCAAGGTGATCCAGGCCCCGGCCATGGAGAAGAAGGGGGATCTGGCGGCCATCCTCACCAATCTGGAGGAGGGCGAGTTCCTCTTCATCGATGAGATCCACCGTCTTTCCGCCGCCATTGAGGAGATGCTCTACTCGGCCATGGAGGATCGCAAGCTGGACATTCTCATCGGGCAGGGCCCCTCGGCCCAGACCCTCAAGGTGGACCTGCGGGCCTTCACCCTGGTGGGGGCCACAACCCGGGCCGGGCTCCTCAGCAAACCCCTCCATGACCGCTTCGGCATGGTTCATCGCCTGGAGTATTACACCCGGGCCGAGCTGGCCATCATCGCCACCCGGACAGCCCGGGTGCTGGGGGTGGAAATCGAGGCCGCTGGCGCTGAGGCCATCGCCCGTCGCTCCCGGGGGACCCCGCGCATCGTGAACCGCCTGCTGCGGCGGTGCCGGGATTATGCCGAGGTGAAGGGGCAGGGCATCGTCACCTCCGACATCGCCGACGCCTGTCTGGCGCTCCATGAGGTGGACGAACTGGGCCTGGACTCCCTGGATAGGGCCTATCTGGAATCACTCTGCACCAAGTTCAAGGGGGGCCCCGTGGGGGTGCGCACCCTGGCCGCTGCCCTGGGCGAAGTGGAGGGCGATAGCCTGGAGGATCTGGTGGAGCCCTACCTCATGCAGATCGGCTTCCTGGACCGGACTCCCCAGGGCCGTCGGGCCACTGAAGCTGCCTACACCTATCTGGGGCTCAAGGCAGCAGAGGCTGGTCCACTGTTCCGGTAGGTGACGGTCTCAGGGCATTTCGGTGTCCTTCGTTTCCTCAGGCTCAGGGTCCTTCTTGGGGTTCGGCACCACATGGGCCACCTTCTTGACCTGTCCCTTGCGCTGGCAGGTGCCCTGAAGGGTTCCTCCCTCATCCACCACCAGGGTTCCGACCTCCACTTCGCCCTCGACGCATCCGGTGCCGTGGATTTCCAGGCAGCCCTCCACCTTGAAGACACCCTCGATGCGTCCGGTCACGATCAGGTGCTTGGCGTGGATGGTCCCCCTTACCAGGCCCGTCGGGGCGATGGTGACTTCGCCTTCGCTATGGATGGTCCCTTCCAGGGTGCCCTCCACCCGGAGGCTGGTGGTGCCCATGTGGGCTTCCCCCTTCCAGAGGGAACCTCGACCCAGGAGGGTATGCACAGCAGGGGCTGCGTCTGGCCGGGGCTTGCTGGTCTTCTTGAACATGGGACACACTCACTCAGGACAGGGTTGAAAGCCATTGTTTCTGAAGGCGCAGGTAGGGCTTAGGATTGACGGGGCGGCCGTTCCGGCGGACTTCATAGTGGAGATGAACCCCCGTCGCCTGGCCTGACTGTCCCATCTCTCCCAGGATATGACCACGGCTGATGTGCAGGCCGGGGATCACCTCCAGGTGGGACATGTGGGCATAGAGGGTCTCCAGGTCGTCGCTGTGCCGGATGACCACACAGTTGCCATACTGATCCATCCATCCTGCGTGGGTCACCACACCATCTGCCGTGGCTTGGATGGGTGTGCCCAGGCTGTTGGTGATATCCAGACCCGAATGGAAACCCACGGGGCCTTCACCCTTCTCATTGTTCCGGGAGAAGGGGCTGATCCGCAGTCCGAAGCCCGAGCTGAGATAGCCTGCGGTGGGCAGGATTGATGGCGTATGGTTCCACCGCCCGATGATGGGATCCATCCGAGCCCGGATCAGCTTGGCCTGCTCGCTGGTGCGCTCCAGATCCAGGCGCAGTCTGCTGATCTTATTGGGGTTCCGGCTTTCGCCTTCATTCTGCCCGGGCATGGGAGGCAGGGTGGGGACGGGCTGTTTGGGGTCAATCTGTTTAAGGAGCTCCGAGAGCTGATCCCTCAGGGTGGAGATCTCCTTCTCCAGGCCCTGGGCCTGTTCGAGGCTCTGCTTGAACTGCCACTGCTGGGATACCGTTTCCCGCTGGAGCTGGGTGAAACTCATGAGGCGCTTGGAGGCCCAAAGACCGTAGGCCGATCCGGTCATGGCCACCATGTAGACGGCCAGGAGGACTCCCGTCGTCCAAAGCACGGACTTGAGCCGGATGGACCAGCGGAAGGTCCGGTGGCTGAAGACCAGCATCAGCGTGAAAAACTTCTCCCGATCCGGCCGACTGTGGCGAATCGCGCGACGGGTGATGGGCTTACGAATCATTAGATAAAGCTAGTCGCATGGACGGACTCTGTCGAGGCGTCGCCCTCAAGCGATGGCCCCCAGCAGGAATTCCAGCAGGTGCCCCAGGAAGAAAATGGCGCCCACCAGGCTGTTCAGGGTAAAGAAGGCGTGATCAATACGGTCCAGGCGCCCTCCCCGGACCACCCACTGTTCCCGGGCAAGGATCAGGGCCACCCCTGCCCAGCCCAGCCAGGGGAGGACATGGGCGTCCTGTCGCAGGTTGAAGGCGGCCCAGGCCCCCAAGGCGAGAATGTGGAAGAGCCTGGAGAGGATGAGGGCGTTCCCGACGCCGAATCGGGAGGGAATGGAGTGCAGACCCTTTTCCTTGTCAAAGCCCTCATCCTGGAGCGCGTAAAGGATATCGAAGCCCGCGGTCCAGGCCAGGACCCCGAGGGCCAGGAAGCAGGGGGTCAGTTCGAATCGTCCGGTCACCGCGATCCAGGCGCCGAGGGGTGCTCCCGACAGGGAGAGTCCCAGGACCACATGGGCCCAGGCCGTGAACCGCTTGCAGAGTGAGTAGCCCAGGATGATGAAGAGGGCCAGGGGGGCCAGTTTCCAGGGCAGGGGCCCCAGCATGCCTGCGGAGTATCCGAAGAGGACGATGGAGAGTCCCAGGAAGACCAGGGCCACACCCCGGGTCACCCTCCCGGCGGGCAGGGCCCGCATGGCCGTGCGGGGGTTCTCGGCATCGATGTCGGCATCCGCCAGACGGTTGAAGGTCATGGCCGCCGTCCGGGCGCCCACCATGGCCATCAGGATCCAGAAGAGGGTCCGCCAGGGCGGAAGGCCCTGGGCTCCGGCCATGGCCCCCAGGAAGGCAAAGGGAAGGGCGAAAACCGTGTGCTCGAATTTGATCATGTCGAGCAGTTCTTTGGATTGCTTGAAATAGCTTGGCTTGGTGCTCATCTTGCTCCAGACATCCTTCGATACCCAAGTGTATCGCCCGTCCAGCCCTGGTTGCCCTTATTTGTTGGCCTTGTACAGCGTTGCCAGCAGGATCGCCACTGCCTGGAAGAGTTCCTGGGGGATCATGCGATTGACGTCCAGCGGTTCCAGAAGGGCCAGGAGGTTGGCATCCTGCTCCACGGGGATATGGTGCTCCTTGGCCAGGTCCAGGATCCGCTCGGCCAGAAGGCCCTGACCCTTGGCCACGAGGCGGGGGGCCGTATCTGAAAAAGGCGCCTCAGGCTGGTAGCGGAGGGCTACTGCACTGAGGCGCCGAGGGCGGGGCATGGGGGCTTACTGCACGAAGTTGGAAGCGTTCTCGTGATCTTCCAGTTCATCCATCGCCAGGCGGCGGAAGAGCTGCATATCAGCCATGGACATGAGACTGATGTAGGCGAAGCCGCTGAAGAAGAGCCAGAGGAAGGGGACCGAGGCCCACTTGCGCATGTAGATGGAGATCAGCAGCGCTGCGAAATAGTAGAAGGCGAAACCCAGTTCCAGGAAGGTCACCAGGCTCTTGGGCACCTTGTAGGCCCGCTTGCTGGTGGCGTTGCCATGCTGGTCCACGCCCAGCTTGGGGGTGCGCTTGAATTCGATGTCGTCGGTGAAGAAGCCTTCCAGCACGGCCTTGGCCTGATTGAGGCCCAGCCCGATGCCCAGGCTCATGAGACCGGGAATGTATTTCAGGCGCTTCACCCAGTTCTTGTTGTTGCTGGCTTCCCGCTGGGAGAGGCCGAAGTAGAGGCCAACGCTGACGGCGTTGAGGATGAAGAAGGGGGCATCGGTCATGATCAGCATCTTGGGCGAGGTGCCGGCCCGGAGAATCATGCAGGGGACCATGATGATGGCCAGGACCACCATCAGCAGGTAGTTGCAGTTGGCGGTGAGGTGGAACCAGCACTCGGCCTTGGTGTGGATGCTCTCCTTGCTGGTGAGCAGCGTCTTCATGAGCTTGCGGATGACCTGGGCGTTGCCCTTGGCCCAGCGGTGCTGCTGGCTCTTGAATGCGTTGACCTCCACCGGGAGTTCGGCGGGGACCACCAGGTCCTTGAGATAGACACCGCACCAGCCCTTGAGCTGGGCCCGGTAGCTGAGGTCCGCGTCTTCCGTGATGGTGTCGTGCTGCCAACCCCCGGCATCGGCGATGGCGGCGACGCGCCACATGCCGGCGGTGCCGGAGAAGTTGAAGAAGGCGTTGGAGCGATGGCGGGCGGTGTGTTCGAAGACGAAGTGGCCGTCCAGCAGGATGGCCTGGACCTGGGTCAGCAGGTTGAAGTCGCGGTTCAGGTGATCCCAACAGCCCTGGACGAAGGCTACCTTGTTGTCGGCGAAGTGGGGTACGGCCTTGGTCAGGAAGTCGGGGGTGGGCAGGAAGTCGGCATCGAACATGGCCACCAGCTCTCCCTTGGCCACCTTCAGGCCGTGGTTGAGGGCGCCGGCCTTGAATCCGGTGCGGTCGGTGCGGTGGATGTAAGCGATGTCGAAGCCAAGGTTGCGATAGCGCTCGCAAACGGCCTGGGCCACGTGGATGGTGTCATCGGTGGAGTCGTCCAGGAGCTGGATTTCCAGCTTATCCTTGGGCCACTCCATCTTGACTACATAGTCCATGAGCCGCTCAATGACGTTCATCTCATTGAAGACGGCCAGCTGCACGGTGACGTGAGGGAGGTAGTTCGCGTCGCCCTTGGGCTGGGGTTCATGCTTCTTGTGCTTGTAGTAAAGCAGCAGCATCCAGAGACGGTGGGCCCCGTAAATGCTCAGGATCGTAAGGATCGTGAAGTAGATGGAAAGAACTGCCGTCTTCATGTGAGGGGTGCCTCCCTGGGCCCATGCGCGCCCGCGCTGCAACATTTTGACAGCATTGCCTTGTGAGGTGTGCGAAATACTGATACTTGATTTTCAGGGCTCAAGGGCCGATAGACTAGACGCAGGAGCTCGCCATGCCCCAGGAAATCAAACCCGAAGATCTGATTGTCACCGAACAGGATGGCACTCGGCGCATCAATCATGATGTCCTCGAATCTTACGGGCTCTTCAATCTCCCCAAGTCGGTCATGCGCAGCGCCCTGATGGTCTATTACGACAATGCCGCCCGGCAGGGGAATTCCTCGGCCCGCATGGTCCGGACTTTCATCGGCCTGGCCACCTCCATCACCCGCTTTCCCAAGCAGGTGGCCATCAATTTCACCCGGGGTTCGGCATATCGCCACAATATGAGGATGCTGAGGCGCTACAGCCGCTGAACTGTGGTTTTCACTGAGACAGGGGATGTCGTGAGAGTCTATCTCTCCGGCATCCCCTGAAGCGTTTCCGGGCCTTCCGGGATAAGATGGTAGGGAGTGGACGGATTCCCGCTGGAGCCCATTGGATGATCGAGTACTACAGCACCAACCTCAACGCGCCCCGCACTGATCTGGCCGGGGCCCTCCTCCAGGGCCAGGCGGCCGACAAGGGCCTCTACATGCCTTCAGCTGTCCCCGCCTTTGCTCCGGATTTCCTCAAGCGGGCCCGGGACATGGCCTTCCCCGCCATGGCCGCCGAGATCCTCGGCGCCTACGCCCAGGGGGTCTTCACTCCCGCCCAGCTATCCGAGCTCTGCGAGGATGCTTACAACTTCCCGGTGCCTCTGGAAAAGGTCCAGGACAAGCGGTTCGTGATGCGCCTCGACCAGGGGCCCACCGCCTCCTTCAAGGACTTCGCCGCCCGCTTCATGGGCCGCGCCCTGGGGCGTCTGGTGCAGGCCAAGGGCTCCGAACTCCTGATTCTCACCGCCACCTCCGGCGACACCGGTTCAGCCGTGGCCCACGCTTTCCTGGGGGTTCCGGGCATCCGGGTGCTGGTGCTCTTCCCCACTGGTGAGGTCTCGGAGCGTCAGCGCAAGCAGATGACGACCCTGGGCAACAACGTGGCCGCCATCTCCGTCGACGGCAAGTTCGACGACTGCCAGGCCCTGGTGAAGAAGGCCTTCGCGGATCCCGACCTCAAGGGGCTCAACCTCTCCTCCGCCAACTCCATCAACATCGGCCGCCTCCTGCCCCAGTCGGTCTACTACGTCTACGCCGCCTCCCGCCTGGCCGATATCGCCAATGGCGAGAAGGTTGTCTTCTCTGTGCCCTCCGGCAACTTCGGCGATCTCATGGGCGGTGTCCTCTCTTTCAAGAGCGGTCTGCCGGTTGCCCGCTTCGTGGCCGCCACCAATGCCAATGACGAGGTGCCCCGCTTCCTCGCCACCGGCAGCTACCAGAAGATCGATCCCTCCCGCGAGTGCATTTCCAATGCCATGAACGTCGGACACCCCTCTAACCTCGCCCGTCTGGTGGCCCTCTATGGCGGGCGCATGGACGAGACCGGCCACATCCATCAGGCGCCCGACATGGAGGCTCTGCGGCGGGACTTCTTCTCCGTCAGCATCAGTGACGAGGACACCAAGGCCACCCTGGCGCGGGTCTACCGCGAGACCGGCGTGATGCTGGAGCCCCATGGCTCCGTGGGCTGGGCGGGCCTGGAGCGCCTCAACGAGGCCGACCCCTCCTCCCGCGAGTACACCTCCATCGTGCTGGAAACCGCCCACCCCGCCAAGTTCCCCGCCGAGGTCAAGGCCTGCATCAACGTGGAGCCCCCGCTTCCCCCCAGCCTGGAGGGTCTGGAGGGCAAGCCCGAGGTCTGCGGCCGGATGGATGCCAGCTACGAAGCCTTCAAGGCCCACCTCCAGAAGGAATACCGCTGATGAAGACCGTCATCATCCTTGGCGATGGCATGTCGGACCGCCCCGTGGCGGCCCTGGGGGGCAGAACGCCCCTCCAGGTCGCCCGGAAGCCCTTCATGGACCGCATTGCCCGGGAGGGAGTCACGGGGCTCTTTGCCAGCATTCCCCAGGGGATGCC
Organism: Holophagaceae bacterium; assembly: GCA_017859955.1. GTDB lineage: Bacteria > Acidobacteriota > Holophagae > Holophagales > Holophagaceae > Holophaga. The sequence continues at coordinate 9,472 of JAFNAB010000046.1, read as the reverse complement.
CGAGGGGTCGGATGTGGCCAACCTCTCGGTCCTGGGCTATGACCCCCGGGTCTGTCTCCAGGGCCGTGGTGTCCTGGAAGCCGCCAGCATGGGCGTGGATCTGGGACCCGAGGATGTGGCCATGCGCTGCAATCTCATCTGTCTGGATGCCGAGGGCCGCATCAAGAACCACTCCGCCGGACACATCAGCTCCGAAGAGGCCGCCATCCTGATTAGGGATCTGGACCGGGAGCTGGGCGGAGGGCAGGGGGACCGCCCCGCCATCTTCCATCCCGGCGTGAGCTACCGCCACCTGCTGGTGCTGCCGGGAGGCTGGGCCTCAGCCGATTTCGAGTGTGCCCCGCCCCACGACCACGTGGGTACCTTGGAAACGGAACTCCTGCCCAGGGCCAATGGTGCCGAAGCGGAATCCACCGTGGCCCGCCTCCTGGACCTGCACGAGCGCGCGAAGGCCATCCTGGCGACGCATCCGGTCAACCTGGCCCGTATGGCCCAGGGGAAGGACCCCGCCAACGCCATTTGGGTCTGGTCTCCGGGCCATCGCCCCCAGATGGAGACCATGGCGTCGCTCTATGGGGTCAAGGGCGCTGTGATTTCCGCCGTGGACCTGATCTTCGGCATCGGGGTGTACGCCGGGCTGACCCGCATCAATGTGGAGGGGGCTACCGGCCTCTACGACACGAACTACGAGGGCAAGGCCCAGGCTGCGCTGGATGCCCTGGAGGACCACGACTTCGTCTACGTTCACGTGGAAGCCACGGACGAGGCCTCCCACGGCTGCGATCTGGACCTGAAGATCCGCTGTATCGAGTATCTCGATGACCGCCTGATCCGCCCCATCATGGAAGGGCTGGAAGCCAAGGGGGTCCAGGCCACCTTCGCGGTGCTGCCGGACCATCCCACCCCCGTGGAGACCGGTACCCACGCCAGCGACCCCGTTCCCTTCGCCCTCTGGCGCCCTGGAATGGTTGCCGATGGCAGCCAGTCCTATGACGAGGTCCAGGCGGCCCAGGGTTCCCTGGGGCTCCTTGAACGGGATCAGTTCATCCGTGCCGCCCTCGGGCTGTAGTCCTTTGCCACCCCTTTCTACCAGGAGCCGACGATGAAGATGGAGCCAGTCCCTGAACCTACCCTCAGGCGACTCCCCCGTTACTATCACCTGCTTCGGCGGCTGCAGGAGAACGGCCAGGAGATCGTGTCCGCCACCATGATGGCGGAGGAGCTTGGCATCCACCACACCCAGGTCCGCAAGGACCTGGCCGCCACGGGCAGTGTGGGCAAGCCCAAGGTTGGTCACCGGGTGGATGACCTGATCCAGTCCATCGAGCGCTTCCTCAACTGGAACAACTCCTCGGATGCCTTCCTGGTGGGAGCCGGCAACCTGGGCCTGGCGCTGCTGGGCTACCAGGGCTTCGAGAAGGCTGGCATCAAGATTGTTGCGGCTTTCGACGCCAACCCCGCCAAGGTCGGGCAGCAGTACCAGGGCGTGACCGTGCTCCCGACCGAGAAATTCGAGGACCTGGCCAAGCGGATGCACATCTCCATCGGGATCATCGCCGTGCCTGAAGCCAAGGCCCAGGAGATTGCCAACCTGATGGTACGCTCCGGCATCCAGGCCATCTGGAACTTCGCTCCCCTGACCCTGGATCTGCCCCAGAGCATGATCGTGGAGAACGTGGAGCTCTACTCCAGTCTGGCCATCATCTCCCGCAAGCTGGCGGAGCGGCACCGCAACCAGGTGAAGTCCCTGCCTTCGCACCCGGGGAATTGAGAGAGGAAGCATCCACATGTCGGCAGTTCCTGAAGTTCCCCATGAAATCGTGGTTTGCATGGGCAGTGCCTGTTTCGCCCGGGGGAACGTCAGTTCTGTCCAGATCATTCGCAACTACCTTCAGGACAGAAATCTGGATGGGAAGGTCAAGGTGACCGGGACCCTGTGCCAGGACTCCTGCAAGGAGGGCCCCAACGTCTGCTTTGACGGAGCCTGTCTCTGCAAGGTGGACCCCTCTACGCTGCCTGATCTACTGGATGAGCGCTTCGGATTGAAGTGAAGGGGTTCCCATGAATTTCCAGAAGCCGATCTACACCGAACAGGGCTACTGCCGGGACTGCTACAAATGCATCCGCCATTGCCCGGTCAAGGCCATCCGCGTGGAGAACAACCAGGCTTCCATCATCCCGGAGCGCTGCATCTACTGCGGCATCTGCGTTGACGCCTGCCCCGTGGGGGCCAAGCGGGTCCGCAATGACCTGAACCGGGCCAAGCTCCTGGTGCGTCGTAAGGACAAGGTGGTGGCCTCCCTGGCCCCCAGCTTTGTGTCAGAGTTCTCCGGCGTCCGTCCCGGTCAGCTCATCCACGCCTTGAAGCTGCTCGGATTCCACGCCGTTTCGGAGACTGCGCTGGGGGCCCAGGAGGTTTCCGCCGCCTGCGCTGAGTTGGCACGCAAGGGGGAACAAAAGCTTTTCATCTCCACCACCTGCCCCTCGGTGGTGGAGCTTGTCCAGAAATACTACCCGGCCCTGACCCCCTTTCTGACCCCCTTCCTCTCCACCATGGCCGTGCATGCACGCATGATGAAAAGGGAGTTCGGTGAGGACACCGGCATTGTCTACCTGAGCCCATGCATCGCCAAGCAGTTGGAATCCGACGACCCCAGCATGAAGGTGGATGTCGCCCTGACCTTTGCCCTGCTGAGGCAGTGGTTCGAGGATGCCGGCATCGAGCTCAGCGAGGTCCAGGAGAACGAGGAGGATGTCTTCCTGCCGGAACACTCGAAGGATGGGGCCCTCTATCCCATCTCTGGGGGAATGCTCCAGAGCATGGAGGTCCGTGGCGGGCTGGGTGAAGTCCGGGCCATGGCCTTTTCCGGGGTCCAGCAGATCATGACGGCCCTTGAGGGTGTCCAGGAGGATCCCCGGAATCCTCTCTTCCTGGAACTCCTGGCTTGTGACGGAGGCTGCATCAATGGCCCCAGCAGTCAGCGACGGAGCGGGACCGCATCCAAGATGCTGGAGACCCTGCGCTATGCCGAGATGCCTGAGCCGGGCTTGTGCCCCCCCACCATGGACATCCACCGGGAATTCTCCGAGCCGCCAGTGGAGACCCGGGAACCCCTGCGGGATGAGATGACAGCTGCCCTCCATCGGCTGGGCAAGAGCATGAGTTCCGACGAACTGGACTGCGGCGGGTGCGGGTACGACACCTGCAGAGCCCTGGCGGCCGCCCTGCTGGATGGTCGGGCTGAAGTGAATATGTGTGTTTCATATATGCGACAGCTGGCCTCCAACAAAGCCAATGCCCTCATCCGCTCCATGCCTTGTGGGGTCGTGATCGTCGACGAGCGCATGGAAATCGTCGAGTGCAACCGGAAGTTCGCTGAGATCCTGGGCGGAGACACCCTCACGGTCTTCGACGCCAAGCCCGGTATGGCCGGGGCCGATCTCGCCAAAGTGGTGCCCTTCCACCGTCTCTTCCGGACAGCCCTGGAGGATGGCAAGGCCGTCATGAAGGACCTGAGGGTCGAGGGGCTTATCCTCCGAGTCTCGGTCTTCGCCATTGAACCTGGACGGGTCGTGGGCGGGATCGTCTACGACATCACCGAGCCCCTGGTGGAGCGGGGCCTGATCATTCAGAAGGCCGAAGAGGTCATCCGGAAGAACGTGACCACGGTGCAGCAGATCGCCTACCTCCTGGGCGAGAATGCTGCCGAGACCGAGATGATTCTGGCCTCCATCATCGATTCCTTCAAGGTCGCGCCGGATTCCTCGGGCAGCGGAAAGAGTGGGCGATGACCGGCACCCGGCACTTCATCGAGGTCGACCACTTCCAGGAGAAGAAGTTCCGGCAGATGGCCTGCGGGGACATCTTTCTCTCCCAGAAGGTGGATGAGGGCCAGCGAGTGATCTCGGTCCTGGCGGACGGCCTGGGGAGCGGCATCAAGGCAGCCGTGCTGGCCAACCTGACCACCACCATGGCGATTAAATACGTGGCCAGCGATGTGGACATCACCCGGGCCGCCAGCACCATCATGGAGACCCTTCCGGTCTGCAAGGTGCGCGGCATCGCCTACTCAACTTTCACCATTGTCGATATGGACCGCCATGGCGCCACGCGCATCGTGGAATACGACAATCCTTCCTTCGTGCTGTTGCGGGATGGAAACGTGGTGGAGGTTCCCAAGGACATCGTGCCGATCATGACCAGCAATGATCGGGAGACCCTGCTCCATGTCTCCTCCTTCATGGTCCATCCCGGGGACCGCATTGTCATCTTCTCCGATGGGGTGATCCAGGCCGGTGTGGGGCAGGGTGCCTCCCCTCTGGGCTGGGGAAGCCAGGCCGTGAATGCCTATCTGGAGCAGGTGGTAAAGGACCGTCCCACCATCTCAGGCCGCCAGCTGGCCCGGAACCTGGTGCACCGGGCCCTGGCCCAGGACAACTTCAAGGCCAAGGACGACATCTCCTGCGGGGTGATCTACTACCGCAAGCCCCGGGAGGTTCTCGTGTTCACCGGGGCACCGGTCAAGAAGGAGCGGGACATCGAACTGGCCGAAGCGGCCCTGGCCTTCGAGGGCAAGAAGATCATCTGCGGGGGCACCACCGCCTCCATTCTCTCCAGGGAATTGGGTCGTGCCCTCTTGATGGATCTTTCGGATCTGGATCCCAGTATCCCCCCGGTCTCCCATATGGAAGGTTTCGAGCTGGTCACCGAGGGAGCCATCACCCTGGCCGCCCTGGCCCGGATGCTGGAGCAGGAGGAAAACCCCGATCTGCTGCGGCCGAACGCCGTCACCCGTCTCGCGGGGGTGCTGCTGGACAGCGACATCATCCACTTCAAGGTGGGCACCAAAATCAACGAAGCCCTCCAGGATCCCAGCCTTCCCGAAAGCCTGGACATCCGCCGGAACATCATCCGCCACCTCCAGAAAACCCTCAGCGAGCGGTTCCTGAAAGAGGTGCACGTGAGCTTTGTGTAAAAAGAGTCAACACAGAGGGCACAGAGAAAAGCCGTCCCGCTTTCCTCTGTGCCCTCTCTTGGCTTTTTCTCCGTGCCCTCTGTGTTGAGCTTTTTCGTTTTTCTATTCCCGCAGCCCGACGTTCACCTCGAAGTCCCCGAACTCCGTGCTGAAGGGGATGGCGATGCAAGGAATGTCACCGGAGCGGCTGATCTTGTGGCCGGAGCCGATGACCACGGTGGGGATGGAGATGTTCAGGGAGAAGCCATCCTGGATCAGAGAGCGACGGGCGTCTCCCACCACGATGTTTCCGATCTCGCCGATGGCGTCCTCCACGGACTTGTTCATGGAGGGGACGTCCTCCATCAGCATGTTCGCGGCGATTTTGCACGCCAGGCTCTCCGGCATGGAAATGATGATGGATCCGGAGGTCTCCCCCGTCAGACCGATGATCGCGGAAATGTCGTAGGTCGTGATCAGGTCTTCCTTGAGTTCGATGCCGATTTTTTCGGCGTGGATCCCCGCCATCATGTCCAGGCTGCGCAAGGTGGACTCAACGAAGGGATTGATGATGGCGACATTCATGGGATGCAGGCCTCGCTATGATTTTGACCAACATTACTCCATCGGCGGCCATCCTTCCAACCTGATTATTGATGGGGCGCGCTTTCGGCGTCAGGATTAGGGTTCACCTGTCAGGACGACGCCATGCTCGAACGCCTTCAAGCCGACCTCAAATCCTCCATGCTCGCCAAGGATGCACCCCGCACCCAGGTGCTGCGCATGGCCCTCACGGCCTACAAGAATGAGGCCGTGGCTAAGGGGCTCGGACCCCAGGGACTGCTTTCTGAAGCCGATGCCATCGCCGTGTTCAAGCGCCTGGTGAAGAGCCGGGAGGACAGCATCGAGCAGTTTGCGAAGGCCGGCCAAAACGACCGGGCCGATCAGGAAAGGGCTGAGATCGAGATCCTGAAGCCCTACCTCCCTGCCATGCTGGAGGGGCCCGCCCTGGAGGCCGCGGTTCGCGCCGCCATCACCGAGGCCGGTGCCAGCACCAAGAAGGATATGGGGCTGGTCATGAAGGCCCTCCAGGCCAAGCACGGCAGCGCCTACGATGGCAAGGCCGCCAGCCAGCTCGTACAGTCCCTGTTGCAGTAACCCTTTTCGCTGAAAGAACCGAGATGAAACAATCCAAACTCCTGATCCAGACCTTCCGCGAAGCGCCGCGGGATGCGGACGTCATCAGCCAGCAGCTCATGATGCGCTCCGGCATGATCATGAAGCTGGCGGCGGGGATCTACGACTACCTGCCTCTGGCCTACCGCAGCATCCGCAAGTTCCAGGAGATCGTGCGCGAGGAGCTGGAAAAGGACGGCTGCCAGGAGCTCCTGATGCCCGCCGTCCAGCCCGCCGAGCTCTGGCAGGAGTCCGGCCGCTGGAGCTTCTACGGCAAGGAACTGCTGCGCTTCAAGGACCGCAAGGGGGGCGAGTTCTGTCTGGGGCCCACCCACGAAGAGGTCATCACCGACATCGTCCGCAAGAACGTCCGCAGCTACAAACAGCTCCCCATGAACCTCTTCCAGATCCAGAGCAAGTTCCGGGACGAGATCCGTCCCCGCTTCGGACTCATGCGGGGCCGCGAGTTCATCATGAAGGACGGCTACTCCTTCCACGCCGATGACGCGGACGCGGACCGCGAATATTGGGTGATGTTCAATGCCTACAAGCGCATCTTCTCCCGCCTGGGCGTGAAGTTCCGTCCTGTGGAGGCTGACAGCGGCGCCATCGGCGGCAGCTTCACCCACGAGTTCCATGTCCTGGCCGGGAGCGGCGAGGACGCCATCCTCTCCTGCGACGCCTGCGACTACACCTCCAACATCGAGAAGACCGAGGCCCCCCAGGTGGCCGCCGTGGATCACGGGGCGGAGCAGCCCTTGGCCAAGGCCCACTTCAGCACGCCCGGTATCACCGCCATGGAGGAACAGGCCAGGGCCATGGGCCTGGAGGCCCATCAGGCCTCGAAGTTCTACCTCTTCCATGCCACCAAGGGGGAACAGGTCTTCGAGGTGGGCATGGTGCTCCGCAGCGACCACGAGCCCAATCCCGTCAAGCTCCGCAACCTCCTGGGCGCCGACACCCTGGAACTGGTGCCCGTGGAAGAGGCCGAGCGCCTTGCCGGGGCCAAGAGCGGCTTCATCGGCCCCGTGGAGTTCACCAAGGTCCCGATGTACGTGGACCGCAGCCTGGAGGGGGCTCTCAACCTCAGCTGCGGCGCCAACCAGACCGACTTCCACCACTTCAACTTCAACCCCAAGCGGGATCTGGCCCAGTTCAAGGGCTACTTCGATCTCCGCCTCGCGGTGGAGGGCGATGTCTGCCCCCGCTGTGGCAAGGGGCATTACCAGGCCTTCCGGGGCATCGAGGTGGGACAGGTCTTCAAGCTGGGCACCAAGTACTCCAAGTCCATGAACTGCGTCTTCCTGGACGAACAGGGCAAGGAGAATCCCATGGTCATGGGCTGCTACGGCATCGGGGTGACCCGTACCGTGGCGGCGGTCATCGAGCAGAACTACGACGCCGATGGCATCATCTGGCCCTGGCCCGTGGCCCCCTACCAGGTCCACCTCCTGAGCCTGGACGCCGGGAACCCGGAGGTGGCCGAGGTGGCCACCCGCCTGGAGAAGGAGCTGGAGGCCGCGGGCTTCGAGGTGCTCCATGACGACCGCGAGGGCATGAGCCCCGGGGCCAAGTTCAAGGATGCCGACCTGCTGGGCTTCCCCCTGCGGGCCGTGGTGGGTGCCAAGGGCCTCAAGGACGGCATCGTGGAGCTTCGGGACCGCCGCACCAAGGAGGTCCGGAAGTTCGCCCCCGAGGCCATGGTGGCCGAAGTGAGCGCCGCCCGGGATCGCATCCTGGCGGAACTTCAAGAAGCCGGCGGGAGGTAGCATGGCCGAGGGTCCTGTCTACTTGACGACCTTCATCGAGGGGGTGCTGGTCCACGGCACGGCCACCCCCTTCGTTCTGCTGGTTCCGAGTCCCCACAGCCCTCACCGCGGCCTCCTCATGCCGCCCCACGTTCCATGGGCTCCGGGCTTCCTGCCGCCCACCCTGCTGCAGAACCAGATCGCCATCGGATGGTGCATCCCCTTCCGGTTTGTGGATTCCAGCAAGCTGCCCGTGGTCTTCGACGAGCGGACTTCCCGATTGCCCAATCCCTGGCTCCTGCGCCTGGAGGGGCTGGAGGGCCAGCAGCGGCTCTACCTCACCCACCTCCTGCGCACCAAGGGCAATGAGGATGAGCTGCCGCCGCCCCCTGAAGGAGGGCAGTGGGTTTCCGAGAAGGCCCTGGCGACGCTGGATCTCCAGCCCGGCGTCCGACGCCTCTGCCAAGCTGCCATCCAGGCGGTGAAGGAAGGCTGATCATCAGCCTTTCGGGGCATCCTGAAGAACGGGGGACTGGTTGCCATGAAGATTCTTATCGCCGATGACGATCCCGTTTCCCGCTGCGCCCTAGCAGCGGTTCTCCGGGGCTCGGGCTTCGAGGTCCTGGAGGCCGCCGACGGCTCCCAAGCCTGGGAGATCCTGCAGGATGGGCATTCCCCCCAACTGGTGATCCTGGATTGGATGATGCCCGGGCTGAATGGCCTCCAGGTATGCCGCAAGGTCCGGGGACTGGAGACGGCGCGACCTCCGTATCTGATCGTCCTCACCAGCCGAGATTCGAAGTCGGACGTGTTGGAGGCCCTCGAAGCCGGGGCCGACGAGTTCCTTTCCAAACCCTTCGATCCCATGGAGCTCCGCGCCCGCATCCAGGTCGGAAAGCGCCTGGTCAGTCTGCAGAACACCGTTGCGGATCGGGTCCAGGAACTGCAGGCCGCCCTGGACCAGGTCCGGACCCTTCAGGGGATCCTCCCCATCTGCTCTTATTGCAAGAAGATCCGCAACGACCAGGACTACTGGCAGCAGGTCGAGCAGTACATCGCCTCCAACACCGGCGCCACTTTCACCCATGGGATCTGTCCAGAATGCTGGGGCAAACATGTCGTGCCGCAATTGGATGCGATGAAACACCGGGAGGAACCGGAGTAGGGGTCATACGCATTCGCAGACAAAAGCATGAATTCCACCACGAAGACTACAAGGGCACCAAGTTTCACCAAGAAAAGCCTGATGCGTTGACCAGGACACTCAGGCTTGGTTCCGGGAGGGGCAGGTGGCTATGGCACGTTCACGTGCCTTCGCAGCCTGCCCCTCCCGGAACGCGTGCGGCTTGCCGGGTCCGCCTGCGGGCTCGCCCCCGCGTAGCGGGGCGGCCTGAGTGTCCAGCCTGGTGGAGCGCACGGGCTGGCTTTCACATTCGCCCTGGGGCAAAGCCATGGGTCGCTGGTAAGCCCTTGGTGAATCCTTGGTGTCTTCCTGTCTACCCTGTAAACCCCTGCGACCTAAACTCGGGATGCATTTCTAGGGTGTGGGATTGTTCAAGTTGAACGGTTCCACCGTGCCTCTGGATAAGAACG
>JAFNAB010000045.1 GCA_017859955.1 Holophagaceae bacterium | reverse complement strand
AGGACCCAGGCCAGACGCCACGCACTTCACCGGTTCGGCGCTACTCCAGACGCCCTGGTGTAGTTGTCACCGATGCACAGGGGTAATTGTCGTCGCGCATTTCACCGTGTCGCACGCGCCGCAAGGATTATACACCTGAGCACACATGAACCTGGGATGCTCCATGACAGGTCGCTGTGTTCCCATCCGTCCCACGGCTTCCCTATTCCGTCACAGGTTTAGCCTGTTTGGGCTGGGGCACCCTCCGTCCATTCGGCGGGAAAGGGCCTCTTAGGAGGCTGGGAAGTTGGGGTCTAGGTGGGCTTCACCCATGCATCGTGAGCCTCTTGGGTGTCCTCAAGGAGCTTCCGGTGTGCTTCGGATAGGTTTGGGGCTCGAGTGACGGTAGTGTTGTTGAAACCCTCAACGTGTTTTGGACACAACTTCCCGGGCTTCCTTGATGGCCTTTGCGGCAGACTCTCTGTTGGGGGTGATGGTGCCGGACGTGCCTGGGTTGAAGATTTCCGGCCCGTTCTCGCCCACCAGATCGGGGCTGGACCCGCTGCGATATCCGCCTGAGGCTGCGGGAGTGTCGAAGATCCCGGATACCCAGCTCCCAAGCATGATGGCCATGTATGGAAATGGCGCCCCTTTTAACGCTTAACAAGCTCAGGGCAGGATTTGGCCCAGGCCCTCAAATCTTCGACAAGGTAGATCACCGTGGCCCCGGCCTTACGGCATGGCGGTCCAGTGCGTTTCTTTCGCCAGTCACGGAGAGTCTCTACGGGCATGCCAAGCATCAGTCCGGCCACGTCCTCTCGGACAGCAATGGGTTCAACGACGATGACACGGGTGGGTCCGTTTTCTCGATCGGACTGACCGTGCTCAATAATCTCTGAGGGTTGGAGCTTGACTCTGACATCAATCATTGCCGACCTCCCAGGACCGCGATGCCGCGGGACTTTTTGTCAGCCTGCTGCGCCCCCAGCGTGATGAGGTGACCTTCACACGTTCGGAATGGAAACGGAGTATCTCCTCGGTTGCTCCCAACCGGTCAGGATGGGCCATGGCTGCCAGGCAGTCCCCGACCTGGTCGAGAGGTAGGGGCGGCATGGCGAGGAGAGCGGATAGCGGATCGTCAGACTCAAGCCGCTCCTCTGCCCACGCCCGGAGGTCCAGGTGATGAGAGCGGGCGAAAAGGGCTAAGACCCGGCGGTGGGTGTGGATGTCTTCGGTACCGGTGTCAGAGATCTGGATAGCCGTTTCCATTTCAGCTCCTTTAAGTCTCTTCAGGCTCTGATGGTTCCTTCTGGATCGGATGGATAGGACTTGTGACGCTCGGAAGAGATGGGACGGATTGAAGTATTAGCCTGCCCAAGAACTGCCCAGTGCTCAGGTTTTCCATAGCGGCTGCAACTCTAAGTCGGCGGGCGGCCTCTGAGCTCACCCTGGCCGTGATGGGTTCGACTGGAACGGACGGTTTTTTTGGTGTCATGCCATCTCCTGAGGTTCAATCTAGGCTGACTTGTCTTCGTGTCAATGTTGCAATGTTGCAATGTTGCAAAAACGGAAAATTGATCGGAGTCGAGGCCATTCTTAGCAGCCGTTTCGCAATTTCCGCGAATCTCTGTGCGGCAGCTGGCCTGTCTCGGCCCACCACAACAGGCTCAACGACGCAAGATTAAGCAAACAAACGTATTAGGGGAAAAGGTGTTAATGATCTAATTATCATCATCTCTTTGCGGAAACGAAATGGGGTTTTAAAACCTTACACACCCAGACCGTCGAGGTCCGAATTACCCGCAACCCCCACCCCCCCTGGAAGGACCCGTGATGTGGTGGCCATGGATGAATTCAGCCGTAACAGACTTGTATGCTTTATTTGCGTCGATTGGTCGAATGCGGTCAGTAGGTCAGGGCAAATCGTGCCATTGGATTCCACTGCTTCCGGCATCTGTTTTTTCTGATCCACTACTACGCATATAGTTCGCACTCAGTCTCTTGTTGTATTCGAGAGGGGCACGCTGCCAATTCCCAGCCGGGGGATTTGAACCCGCTTGGCCAGGGTAACTTGCGCACGCCGGACCCTTGAGAGATCGACTCCCAGGTATAGCACTGTGGTGTGAATGTCCTTGTGCCCAAGGATCGCCTGGATGTCCTGGATGGGCACGCCCTCCTCACTCATCCAAGTGGCATAGGTGTGCCGAAGCTTATGGGGAGTAAGTTTGGGGATATCCACTGCCTCACTTGCCCCATCCATCACTCGCTGGATCCGCCCACGAGTTACCAAACGACCTTCAAGGGTGGGAACCATGTACCCATGGGGTTGGGCGATGGCCCTCAAATTTTCCAACAGCCAGTATGGGACAGGCCGGGGTTGAGCTTCTCTGCCCTTTGTCTCGGCGGGCATATAGATCCCATGTTCGAAGTCCAAATCCTCCCATCTAGCTCTGCATGCCTCAGACACTCTTAGACCAAACCCAATCATCAAGCGAATCACCAAGGCAATGGCTGGCTCGTGCTCCGTGAGTGCATCAACCTCCTCTACCCAGGCAGTGACCTTGTCTGTTGGAAGCATACGACTGGGCTTCCTTTGCTGCTTCAATCTGGGGATTGACCATGGGATGGCTTTGATCATCTGCCGAGCAACGGCCCACTTGAATAGCAGGCGGAGGTATTTCCTCCAAAGTTCCGTAGTCCCCTTCCCGTGGGTAGCTAGATAGGCGGTCTGTGCCCTCTCCACCCGTTCAGTGGTCGCATCCGAGAGTTTTAGATCGGCCAATTCCCCCAGGTGCAGGCGCCCAAACCGTTCAAGGTTCTCAACGTGCGATGCACTTCGCCGCAGACTATGGGTTTCTACCCAATTACCGACCAACTCCCCCACCGTGGGCTCTGGTTCAATCCCGCGAGCCCTCAGCTTGGCCGCTTGGTAGCGCTCCATCGCCACTTCCCATGCTGGCTCTATCCGGGTTTCCTTTGTTGTCTTTCGCTCCCGCTTCTTGTTGACTGTGAAGCTGGCGATCAGGTAGGGCGTTTTCTTGGTGCGAATGAGGCTGAGGGATTCAAAACGACGAATAGTTACCATTTCGACTCCTTGATGAGCATGTGTTTTACCGACAGAGTTCCCAAAATTCTCGGGGCCGCGCGGCACCGCAGCCCCGAAGGCACACCGGCCTACCATTTGCGAGTTCTGATGGGGCAACCACCCCCCATTTTTTCTCGCACCAAAGGCATACCGTTGGAGTCCTGATGTATGCCCCGCCCCGGGAGTGTCGTCCCAAGGGCACACGGATCGGTGCATCCGTGCTGGGAAAGCAGCGGCCCATCGTATTGAAGGCACGCGGCATGAAGCCTATCCCCTAGCCATGCTCAAGCCATACATGCGATCGGCGTCCTGAATGATAGACTTAGTAGCCTCAGGAGTAGGCTGCGGGAATAGGTCAGCAAGCGCGTTGGGCCAATGGAGTCCACCATGGGCCTTGGCTTGTAAGAGATAACAAAAGACCCGGTTTAAAACGTCCTGGTTGACACCCAATTTCTCGATCTCATCCTTAGCCAGCATTGCGTATGCGCGTCTTCTCGCCGCCATTGATTCATTCTGTGCTGCAGCCTCCCGTCTGGTATCCGATGCTTTTAACAATGCATCCTCAAGAGCCTCGCAACGGATCTGAGCTACTTCAAATTCTTCGCAAGTGTTATGCATTTGATGCTTGGCTTCGCTTTCTCCAGTACCATTAACCACGGCGGCTTTGTATGCGGTACGAGCAGCCTCTTGGGCAGCCCGAGCCTTATCAACCTTTTCCTGGGCTAGGGGCACTTCCTCTTCCAGGCGAACCCGGTTGTCGTAAATCTCCCGATATACTCTGAATGCACGATTGAAGTCATCTTGCAGATCTTTTAGTTTTTGGCTCATATCGTTTTCCCTTGAATTGAAATTGTTGTGATAAATACTCCAGTAACCGATCTCGGCGGTGGTGCTCTGGTGACACCTTCTGCAAGGAGTTGCGCCCGCCTCATGCCCAGCCGCTATCAAGCAGTGCACGGGCTGTGGTTTCGCGTTCGAGTTCTTCATAGCGGGTTATATTTCCCCTGAATCGCAGGGGTATCGTGGGCATGGGCCCGTTGCGGTGCTTCGCAAAGATTAGATCCGCCTCTTCGCTGGCGGGCACCCCGGGGCGGTTGTCCCGGTGGATGAATAGCACGATGTCGGCATCCTGCTCGATGGCACCAGAGTCTCGGAGGTCAGAGAGCTGAGGGCGCTTCCCTGCACGGCCCTCCACCTCACGGTTGAGTTGCGAGAGGACCACTACCGCCAGGCCACGGTCCTTGGCCAACAATTTTAAAGCACGGCTGATCTCGGCTAAGCGCTGCGCCTCGTTAGGGCGGTTGCGTCCAGCGGGGCTGCTGACCAACTGCAGGTAGTCCACCACAACCAGGTCAAGCCGATGACCGCGGGCTAGGAGCGCATCCACCTGGGCGGTGATCTGGGGAGCCGTGATCTCGGCGCGGTCACAGACGTGCAGGTCTAACGCGTCCAATGCTTCTTTTGCCCGGGCCACCCGAGTGAACATATGCCAATCCTTGGCGGCGGACATGGCCTTCAAATCCACCTCCGCCTTGGCGGCCAATAGGCGCTGATAAACCTCGTCCCGGCTCATCTCAAGGCTGAATAAGGCAGCTGCACTGCGATGGCGCTCCAGCACCCCCAACGCCCAGTTGAGCGCCAATGCTGTCTTTCCGATGCCTGGCCGGGACGCTAGAACGATCATTTGCCCCGGCTGGAATCCCTGGGTGACGCCGTTGAGGCGAGAGAAGCCCGCCACCGTGATACCGCACTCGGAGCGCCCGTCCATGCGGCCCTGGAGCTTCGTTAAGACCTCGTCGGAGAAGTCCGCGGCATGAACCAGACCGGCGTCTTTCTGGTCGCCTTGCCCGATGCGGGCAAGGTGGGCCCCGGCCTTAGCGATCAGGTCGCCGATCTCGTCGGTATCCTCCACGGCATGGCGGACCAACCAGGAGCCGAGCTTAATGGCTTCCCTGCGGCGCCTGTGGCGCTTGAGGATGTCCACCAGCACCCGGGGGCGGGCAACATCCATGGCGGTGCAAACATCGATGATGCCTGTGAATTCACCAATCTGGCCGAGCGTGCCTAACCGAATCATCGCATCCTTCAGCGTCAGCGGACTGATCTCAATGCGTTCCTGGAGCAACTGCACGGCAGCCTCCCAGACGGCCCGGTGGCCAGGGTGAACGAAGTCCGCAGGGTCGAGGTAGCCCGCCAGCTCAGCAGCCTCCAGATCGCCCCCACCGCTGCACAGGGTGGCCAGTAAGGAGCGCTCAGCGTCGATATCCTCAGGGAGCTTTTCAGGCATCCAGCTCATGTGGGCACCTCACAGATGATTTCAGCCTGTTTGGGGGTTATCCGATCCAACACCTTCTGGGCCAGGGGCAGGAGCTGTCTGTAGGCACGCTTCTTGGGGCCGTAGAAAGTGGAAACGTGCATCATGGCCTTGCAGCGGGTATCCCATACCCTGTTCACAGCTTCCGGAAGCCTTGACAGCGCACTCGGATAGCGCTTTTCCAAGACCTCTGCAGCGTAGTACACCAGCCCCGCCATGCGCAGCAAGTCTGCGGGGATTCCCTCGTTTATGCAGGACTGGAATGCTCGTTCCGCTTCGGCGAGCGGCCCCTTCTGAACCGGCTCGCCTGTGATTGGGTGTTCCAACGGTGCGGCGTGGTAAACCTCTGCGACCAAAGGAAGTAGTTCAGGAGCGCAGTCCTGGGAGGGCGTCCTCTTTCTCGGCTTCTTGGCAGCCTGAGTCTCAGGAGCCCCCATTTGGGGGCTAAGGGGGGTAGTACCTGGAATCAGGTTAAGGGAATCAGGAATCAGGGCGGCTTCTTCCGTGCTGGTTCCATGCTCGGCCAATGCATGCACTATGTTTGCACCGTGCATGTCCGGTGCGGGTATGGTGCTTGGGCCTTCTTTGATATGTGGCTGTTGATGCTTTTTCCAGTTCACAACCTGGATAAACCACGTTTTACCTATTGAATAGCGTAGGATGAATCCCCTGGTTGCAAGCCCATCAAGCAAAGAATTGACATCGCATTCATCGTAGGGCAGAACCTGAGCCTTGATTTTCTTGGGCCTATCCTCCATGCGTCCTTCTCGGTCTGCGATGGTCCACATGCCGATAAAGAGCAGTCGTCCAAGCGGATCCAATTCGGCTAGGAGGTCGTTCTCAAAGAATCCTGGCTTGATATTCCTGGAGCGTGCCATTACGCCACCACTGCTTCCCTTGAATCCAGGGCCTGATTTCGGCGATGGAGGCCGCTCTTAGGGCTCGCAGACTCAATTACCTGTATGAGAACGTCCATTTGATGAATTGCATCCTGCACTTGAGGGACGGGGCGATACCTGCACACGGCCTTGCCTGATCTGCTCGAGCAGTGAAAGTCGTCAAAGTTGATCTGGATCATCCCTTCCCCCCCAACGCTCGGCGCATTGCTTTGGAGTTGGCGGCGGCATGGTTGAGGGAGACACGTGCCCCTTCAGGGCTCTTGAGCACTTCGAGGATCAAGCCCCTTTCCAGGCCGATCTGGAAGGTTCCGTCCATCTTGTTGTTCACGTCTATGGTTCGTGGCGCGCCCACCATCCCCCCCTCTGCAAACTTGGGAAGGATACTTTTGGGCACCTTGAGTCCGTTGAGTGCATGCATTAAGTCCGTTCCGTAGTAACTGACGGCAGCGGCATTTTGAACGAACTCACCGTTGGATAGTCTCGCCAAGATGCTGTCACTGGTGCCGGTGCCGGGGCCCCGTATCTCGCCGCCAGTGGCGGCTCCGCCGAAATATGCCGATGCAGCGGTCATCGCCATGCCCATCCACCCCCCGCCACCGCTGCCACCGGCGGAACTGCCACCTAATGCTTCCAGAGCTTGCAGGACCATCATCTTGGCAATGACCTGAGCCAAGGCCTGCAGGATGCTCTGGGCCATGCTCCTGAATGCGTCCGAGGCGCTCGCCGTCCCGGGCGCGATGTTGGCCAAGGCGGTTCCCAGGCCGTTCACTGTCGCGTCCACGCCGGCCTTCTCCAGCGCATACCACTCGTTCTGCATCTGGCCTACCGAGATCCGCACACCATCGATCTGGATCTTGAGGGCGGCGGCTTTGTTCAGGAGGTCCGTCTGTTCGCCACCAGAGGTCTGTGCAGCTTTCTGCACCAGTGCGTCATAGGCCGTCTGGGCCGTCTGGAGCCATGTGAGATAGACCTGAACCTTCTGCTGCTGGGCCTCCAGGTAACCGATATTCCCAGAGCTGACGTTCTGCTCGATGGCCGAGAGGGCGACGGACTTGGTTGTATCCGCCCGGTCCATCTTCTGTTGCTGGATCTCGACTTCCTTCTTGATGATGGCGAGGCGCTGCAGCTCCTGAAGCGTGAGCTTGTCGTTCGCGCTGGCGGTTTTGATGCGGGCTTCGTATTCCGAATTGATGGCGGAAAGGGTCTTGGCTCCGATCTGCCCCTGAGCAGCTTCAAACTCGGATTCCAACTTCAAGGATTCGGTCGCCGCTGCGGCGCGCTTCTCCCTGGCTTCCTCCTCCAGCGCCACAAGCTTGGTGGCCAATTCCACTCGCTTTGTGGCGGCTTGATTTTCCAAATCGTTGATCTTCGTCTGAGCGGCCTGCTTCTCCTCGGGTTTCTTCGCGGCGGCTCGGGCCTTCTCCTCCGCTTTGATCTGGGCCGCGATCATGTCCTGCTCGTTCTCGGCCTGCAGCTCGAGCAGCATTTTCTTGTCTGCCAGGTATTGTTCCAGGCTGATCAGGCCCGACTTGTAGGCGGCCTCCTGCATGGCGGCCACCTGGTCAAGGGACGCCTTCTCCAGTTCGGCTTCTCGTTTTGCTTCGGCTGCGAGTTCGGCGGCCTGGGCCTTGCCGAGGGCGGCCTTCGCATCGCCGCCCCCGTCGGGGATGGTAGGCTTCTTCTCTGCAATTTTGGTCTCAGAGGATTGGCCACTGTAGCCCTGCGCCGCCTTCCACCTCGCCTGTGTGTTCGCCCATGCATCATCCAACCTGGATTTGATGGTCATGTACTGCACGGCTTTTGTTTGCCCGGATAGGGGGCTCTTGTCGGACTGTAGCGCTTGGTATTCTGCCTCGACCTGAGCTTGGTAGGCTTTTGCGGACTCCAAGTCCGCTAGGGCCTGGGCCTTTTTGTCTGCATGGATTTGGGTGTGGGCCTGGTGCTGCTCCCAGAGCAGGGCGGTGACTGTGGCAATCCCCTCCCCCTCCTTGCTCAAGGATGCTTGGTAATCAGGGGAGATCGCTATGAGTTTGTCCTTAATCTCCTTGAGCTTGCCCTCGTGCTTTTGACGCTCTTGCTGGGAGAGGTTGCCGTCTTTAAGCGCCTTTGCCTCCCGTTCATACTGTTTGATGAGGTCACCACTCTGAGATACCCGGTCATAGGAGGTCTGAGCCTCTTTCACCCATTCCTGACGGGAGGATTCCTGGGCGGACTTCAGTGCCAGGTACCCCGAAACCAGGGCTGAGAGGCCAACAACGGCCAGCCCAAGGGGCGAACCGAGTGCCGCAATGATGGCGGGGCCTACCGTACGGAGGGCGGCGACCGTGGCGGTGCTGGCACTGCCCAGCAAACCGAAAGAGAGAACTGCGGTCTTGCCCCAGGCAGGGACTTCAGCCATAGCCACAGTCATGTCCTTCACCGCTGTGGTGAGGGTCGGCAGGGTGGTGACAGCAGTCTTGACCAAAGCACCTTCTGCCGCCTGCCTTAAATCTTTCAGTGAGTCGTTGAAATCCTCGGCCGCCGCGGCGGCATCACCCGAGAGCACGCGCCCCAGCTTCTCCAGCTTGGTCCGCGCCTGCTCAAAGCCTCCATTGGCAAGTTCGTTCAGCAGCGGGATCAGGTTCGTGCCGCTCTTCCCGAAGATGCCCATCATGGTGGCAGCCTTGCCCGCACCATCCGCATACTTCGCCTGAGCATTGGCGATCTTGACCATGGCTTGGTCCAGGGAGAGGCCCTGAAGGTCTTTGGCTGAAAGCCCGATGCGCTTGAAATATTCCGCCGTGGATGCATCCCCGCTCTGGAGGGCATCCATTGACTTGGCGAGCTTGTTGAACCCCTTCTGCAGGTCCTCTGCGCTCACGTCGGCGGTGGCCGCCATGGTGGTGAGCACGCTGAGCTGCTCCACAGCCACGCCGGTCTTCTGGCTCATCTTGTTGAGGCCTTCGGCAGCGTCCAGGGCTTTCGCTGCGAAACTGGCGATCTGCTGGGCGGCGAAGAGCGTTCCCAGGGCGCCCAGGGCATCCCCGGCGCTCTTTCCTTCGTCTCCGGTCTTCTTGACTTCGTTCTGCACCCGCTTCAGGGAGTCGATGACTTCCTTGATGCCATCGGCGCTGAGGCGCACTCGCATGTCTTCAGCCATGGTGGGATTCCTCCAGGATGGAGTGGATGTATTTGGAATCCCTCATGGATGAGGGGGCGGCCTGGACTTCTCGGATTCCGAAACGACTTCTTCGGAGATCAAAGCTATTCCTTTCTGCAGGCCTTCGGCCTGGCTCCTCTGAGCCACAGTTTGGGGAAGTATTCATCGGTGCCTCTTGTTGTGGGGCTTTGACTTGGTTTTCACTAAGCATCCCTCTGCTCCGGTGCATGGGTGCTTAGTTGTGGGAGCGTGCTAGGCGGATTCTTACTTTGTTCGGAAGGGTATTGTGTGTGAATAATTAATCACATTGTCTATTCATCAGTCAGAATGGAAGACCGTATCTCTTCGCCATTCCTGCCTGAAGGGCTTGCATCTCGTCCGTGGGGGGGGATTGCAGGCCAGTGATGCCAACCCTTTGACGAATGAATTCAGGCCAAATTGCGTGGCCTCGTCCCAATTGCGCTGCGGCAAAGGCGCGATACAACGCCTCTCTTGCTGACTCTACCGCCTTGGTGATTTCTTGATCTCTGATAGATTCCCAGGCCATTGCTGTGGATGTACGGATGCGCTCATCAATACCGCAGATATTCGTATCCCTCTCATGGGTTTCTAAAGCGGCTTGAATCGCCTGGGTCCTCAAGGTTGCCAGTTCTACTTCTTCTTTGGCCTTCTGTAAAATATTACGCGAATCCGCCTCATTCCCGCTTCCGCCGATGCAGGCGGCCTTAAACCCCACCTCGGCATTCGTGACAGCCTTATCCGCACGGGTGCATTCTTCCCGGGCCTCCTGGAGCAATCCCACAAGGCGGGCTCGCTCTGTGTGGAAATCGTGGCGTTGTTTCTGTAGGCGGGCTAGGTTCTGCTTTATCTCTTCAATTTGGTTGCTCATAGCGACTCCTGTAACTATTGGAAAGGTGTGGCTGTACTGCAGGCCGACGTGCGCTGCTATCGAACCACTTCGGGTGTTGAGGTCCGACTCGCAAGCCACTCATCCAAGTCGGATTTTCGATATCTGCACAACCGCCCGACACGTATCCAGGCTGGCCCGATGTTCTTTACCCGCCAGTCACTCAAGGTAAGGACTGATAGGGGCTTTTCGATGCCTCCAAGGTAGATTGCGGCCGATTGTGGGTCTAGCAGCTGGGAGGGGGTGCCAACTGTTGACGTGTTGGATGGGGTGGTAGCGGAGTCTTCTTTCACGGCTTCTCCTTGATGAAGCGGCCTGGATTGGCCGTCACATGCAAGGGTGTGCTGTGAAGGCTGTCGACGAAGTACTGAACTCAATAACTCGTGGATTGGTGCGGGTCTTCATGCGCCCGGAAGAACACCATTCGCTTCTTCCTTGTGGCCACCGATGCCACCAAGCAGGCGGTCTATTCCCGGCTTGCCCAACCGGCAAGAGTTGGCCGCAACATCGCCCTCCCTGGCTGGGCCTCCGAAGAGTATCTTTCGCAGGTATGCGCTGAGAAGCGGGTCAAGATCGGGAACCCCAAGACCGGAGGAGTCACCTGGGAATGGCACAAACTGCGGGAACGCAATGAGGCCCTAGACCTCTGGAGCTACCAGGTCGCTGGGTACTGGGTGCTGACCCGCATCCTACATCCAGACCTGGGAGGTGAGGATGGCCAGACCATCATGGAGGACCTCGCCCGCCAAGCCGCAGCGGCAAAGGAAGAGATCAACTACACCGGCGGGGGAGGGTGTCGAATACGGAGCCAGGGGTACCAAGGCTAGAATAAGAATTTGGTGTGGCGTGTAACTGGTTTCTGGTTACACTCATCACATGGAAGGAAGGGGTAGATGACGAAGCACCAAAAATGCCTGAATAGGTTGGGTGCCGTTCCAACCCCATCTGACTTCACGTGGGACGAATTGGTTGCGCTGTTGAACAACCTTGGTTATAGGCAGCTGAATGGTTCAGGCTCGCGTCGAAAATTTTATCACGAGGGCAAAGATGACTTAATTGTTTGCCACTCTCCGCACCCACACGCGGTGGTTAAGAGGGGATGCCTTAGGGATGTTGCCGACCATCTTAAGGCCTGTGGTTTTATGGAGTAACTTATGGACATTATGGTTTATAAAAATTTCGAGGGAACTGCCGAGCTGGATATGCAGGATCGTATTTGCAGAGGCAGGGTGCTCTTTATTAATGACCTCATTACCTATGAGGCTGACACTATTGATGAACTTGAGGCTGAGTTCCATGCCGCAGTGGATGACTATCTTGAGACTTGCAGGACGTTAGATCGCAAGCCGCATAAGCCGCTCAAGGGGGTGTTCAATGTGAGAATAAGCCCGGCATTGCATAAGGCGGCGGTGCTGCGGGCTGCAAGAGAAAACATCAAACTTAATGAGCTTGTTGGTAAGGCGATTGATGCTTATGTGAATGGCAGTCCTCACGTAACCACTAATACTTATTACACTATTCATGGTTCAAAACCATCTGGTCTTAAGCCATTTACTGCCGGGATGCAGGATTCCGTTTGGACTACTGGGAGCACCCATGGCCACTGAAAAGAAAACCAAGAAGTCTCAAAACGATGCTCTGCCTCCACTTGCGATGCTAGAGGTGGCCAAGCTTATGGCTAAACATTATGGGCTAAAAAATGGACTCTATGACTTAGTCGTGGAGTTCAAAATTGGAACCGGTATGGTCGGGCCCAAAGATGATAAGTTCCCAGGTGCGATGATCGGCGTTTCCAGCCTGGCCCTAGTCCCGACCTCGGAGACAGGACCCCTTACTATCAATGCGGGAGACTAATCGATAGTCCATCCCACTCCTTGAAACAAGCTCCTCTATGTGAGGTGCTTGTTTATTAGTAACATTCTTACTCTTCCACCAAATCAAACAACCCAGGCAACTCAGGCCCTTCCATCCGGGAGGGTTTTTCTTTTTTCGCACCACAAGCAGATCCTCTGCTGGGTAGACCAGCACCTCCCAGTGCCTGGCCTGGACCCAGCCGCGAAGGAACGCCTCGGGAGTGACCCATCCACGGACAGCCCGGGCCGCTTGGTTCCTCTGGCCAGGGCATTCCATTGCTGAATCGGCAGCTGCCAGCGCTGCCCGGAGGCTTCCCCTCTATTCCTGGTAAGGAGACTTGTTGATGACCACCATTCCCTGAAGCCTGGAGGGGGGTGCGTTGAATGCACACCCTTCTCTTCTTTGTCCAGGCGGCGGGTAGCGGTTCGGTTAATCTTCAGCATTGCGCACGCATCGGCGCTGATCCACTAAGGGTTTCAGCTGGTCTTCTTTGCTTTGCGGGCGGCCTTGGACTCCCGGGCTTTTGCTTCCTTTGCTGGGTCGATGGTTCCTTTCAGTATTCCGTCTATCCGAGCCCCGATCTCTTCTGCTGCATCCTGGAGTCGGTGGACGGCGGTCCGGGTGTAGATGTCTGTCACGGTCTTCTCTGTATGCCCGACCAACTCCGCCACAAAGCCTTTCAAGCCCAGGTCTGAGGCCACGCTGGAGAATGTGCGGCGGAGGTCATGCAATCCGGGGTCCTGCTCCTCTGGCTCGCCCTCCTTGGCCAGTTTGGCTGCCACCCGCAGTCGCTCCCACGGGTTCTGGAGGGCGGTGAAGGGCTTCCAGGTCCGGGTCTTGTCCTCCCCGATGACAACCCGCCCGGGGATGACATAGGGGCACCCGAGAGTGTGTACCAAGCCTTGAAGGTCAGCCACCAAAGCAGAGCACAGGCGGATCACTCGGGGGCGGCCCGTCTTCTTGCCGGTCTTGTGAAACTCGGGGGGTATGCGGATCTCCTTCTCTTGGAGGTCCACCCATTCCCAGCGAAGCCCCTGGATCTCGCCTTTGCGCATCCCCGCCAGGAGACCCAGGCGCAGGGCCACCAGGACTTCTGGTGTTTCCTTCGACCCCCGAAAGGCTTGCCCCAGGGCCACCAGCTCCGCATCAGACAGGCGGCGATCCCGAGCCTTCTCGGGGTTGCGGACCTTCACCACGGCCACGGGGTTGGTTCCCAGGTCCCGGAGTGACCACTCCTCTGCCCGCTGGAACATGGTGCGCATGACGGCCCGAACCCTGTTGGCTTGGGTCGGGGTGTCCTTTCCAATCTTGAAGAGCAGGGCGGAGACATCCCCGGGGGTCACTTCCCTGACGGGCATCTTTCCCAGGGCCGGGAGGATGAATCGGACCAAGTAGCGCTTGATGTTCATCCGCCAGGATTCGGAGTTACCGGGCATGTGCTCCAGCTCGTAGCGCTCTGCAAGGTCAGACACCGTGAACTTGGCCCGCCGCTCTTGCTCTGCGGCCTTCTTGGCGTTCACCTTGGCCTGATTGGGGTCCGTGCCGTTGTTGAGTTGTCCCCATGCTGTGGTGTGGGCCTTCTTCGCAGCGTCCGGGGTCATAGCCGGGAACACCCCCAGGGTGTGGATCTTTTGGTGGCCCTGAAAGCGGTAGCGGAGCACGAAAGATTTCACCCCGGCTTTGGTCACTTGGACGCATAGGCCCTTGTAGTCCTTCACCGGATAGAAGCGGTTCCCGTCCGGGTCCGCTCCAAGGCTCCTGATATCGGTCATGTTCAAGGCGATGCGCTTCTCACTGGCAGCCATAGACCCTCCCCGGATGTGATGATGGGTGATCCCGTCATCACACCATCATCACATTTTGGGCCTATGTCAACCTGAATTGAACATGCTTTGCATGGCTCGTATCTCTGTAAGTTCCATTATTTCATAATAAAATTAATTGTGGCCTATCTTGACCTGTGTACGTGGATGTGACTCATAATCAGAGGGTCCCCGGTTCGAGCCCGGGAGGAACCACCAGCACCAAGCCCTGAAGCCGAAAGGTTTCGGGGCTTTTCTTCTGATGTTAGTAAGGTCTTTTTTGGGGAGTGATTCCCCCATTACGCCACCTTTACTCCACCCTGGGGAGATCCTCCCAGCCTCCGGCAGCGCCAGGCGAGCCAGGAGGGGGAGAACCCAGGAATGCTAGCGCTCTGGGGGCATCAGCACGCCTTTTGGACGCCCAACGCAGCCCGTGTGCCGAGCGGCCGCAGACTCTCTCCACCCCGTGACGAACCCCCATATGGCGCAGATCGGCAGGACGAACACTCCGATGACGCTTGTCACCAGCATGATGCCTGCTGCGATTCCGTACAGAGTTGCCATAGTCAGAGCCCCTTCAGGGTCAGCCCGAACCGGGCACTCCTCATGATGGGCCCAGCAGATGGTCAGACAATGTCCACTCTCGGGGGCCCCCAACCCCCGAAAGTGTCAGAACGGCTATCCTTCTACCTCGACCCCGGGGGAATGGTGATGGATAAACTGGAATCTGAGGCAACCTACGAGTCGATTGACGTCACGGGCCTGGACCTATCTGGGCAACACGCGACTATGGTGACCATCTCGAAGAGTCATCTGAGCAAGGCAAGCTTTGCGCGGACCTGTCTTCAAAGGCTTGATCTGACGAAGGTGAAGCTGGACGAGTGCGATCTTGCCAATGCGGTTTGGGAGCGAGCCAGGCTCGACAAGCTGAAGATCAATGGATGTCGTCTTACCGGCTTGAACCTGTCGAACGCACATGTGCGGGAAGCCGTCTTCCAGTCGTGTGAGGCCTCCTTCAGCAATTTCCGTTCGGTGTCCTTCCGGAAATCCCGCTTCGTGAATTGCAACCTGAAAGGTGCTGACTTCCAGGATGCTGATCTGAGGCATGTGGTTTTCGAGAACTGCAATCTGCGAGAGGCGCAGATGTCTTTTGCAAAGCTGGAGGGGACTGACTTCCGGGGCTCTGAAATCGATGACCTGAGGGTTGGCATGGACAGTCTTCGCGGGGCCATCGTGGATCCATTGCAGGCAGCCTATCTATCCGGTCTCATGGGGCTCAAGGTGGTCTATTAGGCTTGAGGTGGCTTAGCTTCAATGAGCACCCTGAAGAGCTTCGAAAAGCGATCTTGAATCTCAGGGGGGCGCTGGCGTAGACGCGTTCGGGGGGGCCGATTGCCCGGCCCCCCCGTTTTCCACCCAACCCCTCCCCCATCAGACGATTCCGGTGGGAGAGTCTGCCGTTTCACAAGAAGCGTGTGAGCGGCAATCGCACTCCTCACATGCACTGAAAAGGGTGCGGGTTCCCGCGTCAATTTAAAGTTTTTTTCGGGTCGGCGACATTACGGTTCATGGGCGGCCCCGGGTGTATGCTGTCCTCCTTGCAGGAGCCGAATCATGAAAAGACTTATCCTTCCCCTCGCCTGTCTGATGGTCCTGGCGGCTACGCCAGCCAAGGCCCAGGTGAGCGTCCATATCGATCTCGGTCTTCCCATTGCGCCACCTCTGGTGGTTATCCAGCCCGGTGTCCAGGTGGTGGAGGGCTTCCACGACGAGGTCTTCTTCAGTTCCGGCTGGTACTGGTGCCGTCGGCCCGATGGTTGGTACCGGGCCCGTTCTCCCCGGGATCGTTTCAGCTGGGTTGAACGCCACCGGGTGCCTCGGCCCCTGGTTCGCATGCCGGAAGGGCGCTACCGGAACTGGCGTCATGAAGAACATCGTCCCCAGATGGGCCACGATGTCCGCCACATGCCCCCCGGCCAGGTGCGCAAGGAGGAGCGCCGGGATCGCAAGGAGGAACGTCGCGAGAACAAACGCGAACGCAAGGAGGACCGTCGCGATGACAGGCGCGATCGCGATTCGGACCACGGGCGCCACTGAAGGCAGTCCAAACCGGGAGCCCCGTTCAGGCCATCGAGCTTGACGGGGCTCCCGGGCTTATACTGGGACAAGGGGATGGGAGGGGACCGTGGGCTTGAATCTCATGTTATCCACGGCCTATGCCGCAGCAAGCGCGACCAGCCAGCGGCAGGAGAATCTGATGGGGCTGATTCTGGCTGCTGGCAGCAATCCTACGCCGGAGTCAATCTCCGCCGCTCGTGAGGCCCAGGTTCTGGCGGATTTTTCCGTCAAGGTGGAGGGCCTGGCGCTTGCCGAGGTGAAGCAGACAGGTGCTGAGCTGGCGGATCTGGGGAGGGCTTTTGATTCATACGCCTAGGACTAATCCGGGTGGGCTGTGAATTTCCTGGAAAAGTTCCGCAAGGGGGCTGAAATTCAACTCAAGGCACCATAATGCTTAGAGGGGAGGTTCCATGCCTGCACACACCGATGTCCTGGCGGTCATTCTTGGAGGAGGAAGGGGTTCGCGCCTGTATCCCCTCACGAGCATGCGCTCCAAGCCCGCGGTGCCCATCGCGGGAAAATACCGACTGATCGATATCCCCATCAGCAATTGCATCAATTCAGGGATCTTCAAGGTCCACGTCCTGACCCAGTTCAACTCGGTCAGCCTGCACCGTCATATCACCAACACCTACAAGTTCGACGCCTTCCACACCGGCTTCGTGGAGGTCCTGGCGGCAGAGCAGACCCCCACCAGTGAGGCCTGGTACCAGGGCACAGCGGACGCCTTCCGCAAGCAGCTTTTCGAGATCCAGGCGGCCCGGGTGGACCATGTGCTGGTGCTGGCTGGGGATCATTTGTATCGAATGAATTACTCGTATATGATCGCCCACCACCTCAAAACGGATGCGGATATCACGGTGGCGGTTCAGCCGGTGCTCACGGAGGAGGCTCACCGCTTCGGCATCCTCAAGCGGGAGGTGGACGGACGGATCGTGGACTTCGTGGAAAAGCCCAAGGATCCCGCCACCCTGGAGCGCATGAAGAGCCGGGACGATGTGGCGCGCCCCTTCCTGGGCTCCATGGGCATCTATGTGTTCAAGGTGTCGGCCCTGATCGATCTGCTCACGGAGCACCCGGACTATGACGACTTCGGCAGTGATGTGATTCCCCACGCCATCCGCCACCGCCCGGTGCAGGGATTCGACTTCGATGGCTACTGGGAGGACATCGGAACCATCCGTTCCTTCTACGACACCAACCTCAAGCTGACGGTGCCCAACGCCCCCTTCAACTTCTACGACGCCAAGGCACCCATCTACACCCACTCCCGCTTCCTGCCGGGCTCCATCCTGACGGACAGCCACATCGACGCGGCCTTGATCACCGAGGGTTGCGTCATCGACCGCGCCAGGATCATCCATTCCATCGTGGGGCTCCGCAGCCTCGTGGGGGCCGGTTCCCTGGTCAAGGACAGCATTCTCATGGGGGCGGACTACTACGACTCCAGGACCCACGACATCGGCATGGGTATCGGGGAAGGCTGCCATATCGAAGGCGCCATCCTGGACAAGAACGTGCGGGTCGGTCACCGGACCCAGATCCGGCCATTCCCCCGAGGGACCGAAATGGACCATGGCTCCTTTGTGGTCCAGGACGGCATCGTGGTCATCCCCAAGGGCACCATCCTGCCCCCGGATACCCAGATCGGGCCCAGCGCGTGAACCCAGCGCCGATTTCGGTCAAGCGCTTCCTCGAGCAGGTCAAACGATGCATCGAGGGGCCCTTTGCCGGGGTCTGCCTGGAGGGGGAAGTATCCAACTTCCGGGCCTCGGGTCGGCACTGGTATTTCACCCTCAAGGAAGAGGGGGCCTCGCTACAGTGCGCCGTCTGGGCCAGCCAGCAACGTTCCCTGGGGCACACCCCCAGGGACGGCCAGCGGGTGATCCTCCAGGGCAATCTCAATCTCTACGTGGCTGGTGGAAGCCTGACCCTGGCGGTGACCCAGGTGCAGCTTGCGGGAGTGGGAGATCTCCAGGCGCGGCTCCGGCAACTGGAGGCCGAACTCCGGGCGAGAGGACTCTTCGACCGGCCCAAGCGCCCCATTCCCCGCTTTCCCCGGAAGATCGGCGTAGTGGCCGCCCTGGGGGGCGCGGCCCTTAGGGACGTGCTGGAAGTGAGTCTGCGCAGAGCACCCGGGGTGGACCTCCTGGTGGCTCCTGCGGCGGCCCAGGGCGAGCGCTGTGTGCCCGAGAACCTGATGGCCCTCCAGGAGGTCCAGGACGAGTTCTGGGGGTGCGATCTGGTCCTGATGGTGAGGGGTGGCGGCAGCCTCGAGGACCTGTGGGGTTTCAACGACCCGACTCTGGTGGAAGCGGTGGCGAATTGCCGCCTTCCCATCATCACCGGCGTAGGACACGAGATCGACACGACACTGGTGGATCTGGCTTCGGATTGCCGGGCCGCCACGCCCAGCCAGGCTGCCGAGCTGGCCACGCCGGACCGCCGACAGCTCGCCAGCGAGCTGGGGCGTCGGGTGGAAGCCCTCCACGGGCGCATGGCCTGGCGAATGCAGGGCTTCGAAACAACCCTCAACCTGCTGGTGGATCACGGCCTCCTGAGAAACGAGCCCACAAGCCCTGCAGGCAAGCGTCTCGAAGCTCTGGGGCGGCGGATGGAGGACGCCCAGCCTCTGCGCCGCCTGGAGCGGGCGGCCAGCCGCTGGGCCCTGCTTCACCAGCGTCTTCTGCATGCCTCCGCCCAGGTTTCCGGGGAAGGGGATCGTCCCCGCTGGGTGGAGGCCTCCCGCAGGCTAGCCCCCGCCATGGAAAGGACCCTCGCGGAACGGAAGGAGCGGCTTTCCGTGCTGGGGGCCCGCCTCGAAGGACTGAACCCCACCGGGCCCCTGAGCCGGGGCTTCGTGCTCGTGAAGGATGGGGAGGGGCGTCCCGTCCTGTCCTCCCGGACGCTGCCGGAAGGGGCTGGGGCCTCCCTGCTTTGGGCCGATGGGGAGCGGAAGGCCGTGGTCGACTGAGAGGCCTTCGCAGACAACAGAATGGATTCCACAACCAGGTGTCCCCGCGTGGTGGGGTTGCCCGGTTGGGGAAGTCGAATTTATCCGGCTCCTAACCGATCACCTGGTTCCGCCCCAGGCGCTTGGCTTCGTACATGTTCTGGTCCGCGTGGCGGGTCAGATCCTCGGGGACTTCGCACTCTCCGGGCCAGGCGGTGGCCACCCCCAGGCTGATGGTCACGTGATCCGCCACTTCGGAGAACTCATGGGGCAACTGCAGGGCGGCCACTGCAGCCTGGATGGCTTCCGCCACGGCCCGGGCGCCCTCCTGATCGGTTTCCGGCAGGATGCAGACGAATTCCTCGCCTCCATAGCGGGCTGCCAGGTCACCAGGGCGATGAAGGCTCCCGGCGATGGCCTTGGCCACCCTCCGCAAGCACTCATCCCCTTCCACATGGCCGTAGCCATCGTTGTAGCACTTGAAGAAGTCCACATCCCCCAGGATCACCGAGAGGGGCTTTGCCCGGCGACCACAGCGGAGCCACTCCTGCTGGAGCTGCTCGTCGAAGCGCCTCCGGTTGGCGATGCCTGTCAGGCCGTCCAATAGGGTCAGCGCCTTCAGCATGTCACGGCTGCGTTTGAGTTCGAGGTGGTTCTTGACCCGGGCCGCCAGGACCGGGGGGCTGATGGGCTTGATGATGAAGTCCGCGGCTCCTCCCGACAGAGCCAAGGCCTCGTCCATGTCCCCACTGAGGGCCGTCAGGAAAAGCACCGGGATGTCGGAGGTGAGAGGGTCCTCCTTGAGGGCCTTGCAGACGGCAAATCCGTTCATGCCGGGCATGATCACATCCAGCAGGATCAGATCGGGCCGGGTTTCCCGGGCGATCTTCAGGGTTTCGAGCCCGTCTCCAGCCATGACGAGATCGTGGTCCTTTCCGAGGATGCCCCGGATGAGGAGACGGATGGTCTTGGAGTCGTCCGCCGCCAGGATGGTGCAGCGTCCGAGGCCCGGACTGAGGGTCTCCGACTGGGACTGGCTGGGGGCCGCATGGGGTCGGGGCCGGGCGGGTTGGTCGGCATCCGGGAGGGTGAGCGTGAGACTGATGGGGCCAGTGGCGCCTTGGTGGGCGGTGAACTTACCCCCTAGGCAACGCTCCGCGAGCAGGCGGATTGGGTAGAGCTTGGGCCACGCCGACAGATCCAGCCGCTCCCCTTCGGGTGCCTTGAACTGGAGGTAGAAGTGGCGGTAACTGCCACCACGCTCCATCCAGAGGCGGATGGATTCCTTCGGGGGGGCCAGGTCGATGCCCGCCTTGATCATGAAGATCAGGGTGGAGATCAGAAGAATGGAATCCGTGTGGAAGGGATGACTGGGCTCGATGCGAATGTCCAGGCGATGTTCCCGGGTGACCTCATGGTGGAGGAAGGCCAGACGGATCTCATCAAGGATCTCTGCGGAAACCACCGGTCGGCGTTCCACCCGGAGCAGGTCCTCCTCCGCAAGGCGCACTAGGCGGTGCATGAACACTTCCATGGACAGCCATTGGGAGAGTGTCATGAGCTGACTGGCCGATTGCGCCTGGGTGGGAGGCTCGGCGCACAAATCCCCTTCGCCTTTCGCCGTCGGTGCCAGGCAGACGGAAAGGTCTGCCAGGGTGGAGAGCAATTCCCGGGTCAGGGGCTGCTCCTCGCATAGCTCAATGAGCTTCTTGATGTCGTTTGGCTTGGGGTCTGGAGCGGGGGGCTTCAA
>JAFNAB010000044.1 GCA_017859955.1 Holophagaceae bacterium | reverse complement strand
TTGACGCCCACCATGCCGCCATCGGTGCGGGAGGCGAACTCACGGGCGTAGTGCCCGCTCTCCGTGAAGATCACGGAACCGTTGGCGAACTCGTTGTTGTTCATGAAGGTCAGGCCCTCTTCGAAGTCCTTGACCCGCTTGAAGCAGACCACGGGCCCGAAGATCTCCTTCTGGCCCACGGTCATGTCCGCGGTCACGTTATCGAAGATGGTGGGCCCGAGGAAGAAGCCGTTCTCGCAGCCGGGGGCCACCTGGGGGTTGCGCCCGTCGAGGAGCAGCCTGGCGCCCTCGGCGATGCCCTTCTCGATCCAGCTGGTGACGAAGGCCTTGTGGCCCGCGTTCACAACAGGACCCAGATCCGTGTCCTTCTCCCAGGCCTTGCCCAGCTTCAGGCCCTTGGCCAGTTCCAGCACCTTGGCGATGAGCTCGTCGGCCACTTCGTTCTCGACCACGATCACGGGCAGCGCCATGCAGCGCTCCCCGGCGCAGCCGAAGGAGGAGTTGATGATGCTCTGGGCCACCCGCTCAATGACGGCATCCTTGAGGACCAGGGCGTGGTTCTTGGCCTCGCAGAGGGCTTGGACGCGCTTGCCGTGGGCGGCGGCGGTGGAGTAGATGTGCAGGCCCACGTCGGTGGAACCCACGAAGGAGACGCCCTTGATGTCCGGGTGCTTCAGGAAGATCTCGGACTCGTGACGGCTGCAGGTGACGATGTTGAGCACGCCCGCGGGCAGTCCGGCTTCCTCCCAGAGTTCCATGATGCGCATGGAGGTCTGGGGCACGAAGCTGGCGAGCTTGAGGACCATGCAGTTGCCGGTGGCGATGCAGATGGGAGCCATCCAGCCCTGGGGGATCATGCCGGGGAAGTTCCAGGGGGCGATGCCCGCGAAGACGCCCATGGGCTCGTTGAAGCGCACGGTGTCGAAGCCCTTGGAGACGCCCATGAGGCTCTCGCCCTTCATGATGTGGGGGGCGCCGCAGGCGAACTCCACCACTTCGATGACCTTGAGGATGTCGCCCTTGGACTCGTCCCACTTCTTGCCGTTCTCCCGGGCGCAGATCTCGGTGAGCTCATCGAGGTGCTGGTCCAGCAGGGTCTTCATGCGGAAGAGGACCTGGACGCGGGACACCACGGGGGTGTCGGCGCCGGTGGAGGGGTTGTGGCAGGGCATGAACTTGGTGGTCTTGGAATCCTTCCACTGGCCGCCCGCGTAGTAGCGCAGCTTGGTGGGCTTCTGACCACTGATCGGGTCGACGGCCAGGGATTCGTCGGTCGTGAAATAACGCTGGGAAGTCATGAGAAGGGTCTCCGGGCTGAAAAGAGGGTGTTTTGTGCTTTTATCGCTGTCCATCGCTGTTTATCGCTGGCTGATTTTCTTTTTGCATGACCAGGGGTGAAGCGGCAAAACTGAGGTCCCTTTGCTGCTTGAATGTTTCCATTGCTGGAAAATAAAAAAGCAATTTATGCCAGCGATGGACAGCGATACACAGCGATGAAAAAGAATCACAGAGAGGCTTTTTGCCTCTCTGCAAGGCTCAGCTCTGGGTGATGAAGTTGGGCTGGCCCATGCCCTTGGGGAGCCAGGGGTAGTTGCGGTCGCCCAGTTCCCGCGGGTCGAAGTGCTCCTTGATCTTGCGCTGGAAGTGGAGCACGAAGGTCTGGGGCGCCTTGGAGAAGTCGTTCCAGATCTGCTCGTCGGGCCAGCCGATCATCAGGTAGATGTACTCCTTGCCCAGGGGGATGCCGTTGGCCTTGCAGTCGTCGATGGCGTCATACATGTGCTTGACGCAGGCCTGGACGGAGGCCTTGTCGTTGGGGTCGTAGCTCACGAACTGCTCGAAGCCGAAGTAGCCGCCACCGGAGATGGAGCTGCCGCAGCCCATGAGGGCGTCGCCGCCGCACTGCACCAGACCGTCGCTCTGCTTCTGGTCGCGGTAGAAGCCGTCGATGGCCACGGGGGAGTAGTTCTTTACGAAGTCGGGGATGCCCGCCTGCATCCAGGAGCCCATGTAGCCACCCACCCAGATGAAGTTGCAGTGCTTGTGGCCCAGGCGCTGCAGATACATGTGGGTGAACTCGGCGAAGTCCTGCTCGCAGAAGCGGCCGACCTTGTAGGCGCCGGTCTTCGCCATGATGGCGTCCAGGATCTTGTCCTGGAGCTTGACCTCATCCACGGAGCGGCCCTGAAGGATGATCTGGAAGGAGATGCGGCCTTCGTCGGCCAACTTCTGCATCTCGGGATCCTTGGAGGCGGTCTCCACATCGTTCATGGTGCCGTCGGGGCGCAGGTAGGTGAGCCACAGGGCCGGGGCCAGGTCGGCGCCCGCCAGGTTGAACTGGCGGTGGAAGATGTAGCCGATCTCGTTGTCGTAGATGTTGAGGTAGGTCTCGGCGAAGGCATCCCAGGAGGGGACACCGATGGTGTAAACCCGGGTGTTCTCGGGGATGGGCAGGCGGTAGGCCGGGGGCGGGCCCTGGGGTTCCAGCACGGCGGCGCCGTGCCAGGGGGCCAGCTTGATGGCGCACTTGGTGTAGGTGCCCAGACCGCCGCGGGAGCCCATGTTGCCGCGGGTGACACCCCGGAGGCTGGGGCCGGGGCCCTCGCCGCAGAACCAGCCGCAGTCGGAGCTGAGGGAGCCCGTCAGGACCACATCGCCCCCCGGGGTGACCCACTCCTGGCCCAGGAGGTTGTCCGAGTTGTTGCCCATGTAGTAGCTGGAAGGGCCGGCACCGAAGTAGGTGGAGGCGCTGGCGACGATGGAGGTGGAGCATCCGGCGCCGATGATGTTGATGTTCAGGCCGAGCTTCATGACTTCGGCCTGGAGCTGGGCGCAGGTGACGTAGGGCTCCACCACGGCCACCATGTTCTTCTCGTCGATGGAGATGATCTTGTCCATGCGGCGGAGGTCGATCTGGATGGTGGGCTCGTTGTCCTTCATGGGGGCGGCCCAGTGATACCAGCCCGTGGAGATGGGCTTGATCTTGATGCCGTATTTGTTGCAGACCCGGTGGATGGCCTGAACTTCCTCGGTGGTGGCGGGAAGCACCACCGCCCAGGGACGGGGCATGTAGTGGCTGTTCTCGGGGCGCACCAGTTCGGCGAGCCACTGGAAGGCATAGGAATCGAGGAAGGCTGGATCGTCGGAGATGTTCTCGGCTCCGACGATGTCCTCGATGGCACGGTAAGCGTCTCGGGAGATTTCCATGTCTGATGCCTCCTAGAGGGCTTGCTCAACGAGAGCGATGATGTCGAGGACTTCGAGCTTGCTGGCACCTTCCTGATTGGCGTCGAGGAAGTTGCGCTCGCACCAGGGGCAGGCGCTCACGATGGCATCGGCGCCGGTGGACTGGGCCTCATCCAAGCGCTGGTTGGCGGTGGAAAGCGCGAAATCGGGGTAGGTTTCCTTGCAGCCGCCGCCGGAACCGCAGCACCAGGCAGCTTCCTTGATGCGCTCCATCTCGACGAACTGGAGGCCGGGGATGGCCTTGAGGATGTTGCGGGGGGCTTCGTAGATGCCGAATGCGCCGTTGTAGCGGGGGCGGGCGGGCTCATAGGCCACCGCCTGACCGAAGATCTTCTTCTCCACGCCGTTCCAGGCCACAAAGGGCTCGCCCTGGCGGCCCAGGTGGCAGGGGTCGTGGTAGGTGACCTTCTTGTTCACGGCCTTGGTGAGCTTGAGCTTGCCGTCCTTGAGGAGCTGGTCCACGATCTCCACCATGTGGAGGACCTGGATCTCGGACCCTTCGGTGGAGGCATAGAGGCGCTTGAAGGCGTGGTAGCAGTCGGAGCAGGGGGTGACGATGGTCTTCACGCCCGCCTTCTTCCAGGCCGTCAGGTTGTGGGTGGCGCGGGTGTGCATGTCCTTGCGGTGACCCATGGTGTGGGCCCGTCCGCCACAGCAGGACTCGTTCTCGCCCATGATGCCGAAGTCCAGACCGGCCTGCTTGAGGATCTTCACGGAGGCCTTGGCCACGTGGCCCAGGTCGCCATCGAAGGAGTAGCGGCAGCCGGCGTGGAAGACCACTTCGGCTTGTTCCTTCGAGAGGTCCTTGAGGCCCAGTTCCTTGGCCCAGTTGCCACGCTCGGCGCGGGGCTTCTGGAGCATGTTGAACTCGGTGCGGAGGCTCTTGAGGATGGGTTCCACCTGGGCGGGAACGTGGCCGTCCTCCACCAGGGTGGCGCGGAGTTCGCTCATGGCGGCGAGGGGCTCCATGTCGTAGCGGCAGAGCTTGCAGCTGACGTCACAAAGGCCGCACATGGTGCACTTGAAGACGGAGTCCTCGACGGCGGGGGTCACGGTGGAGCGGCCGTCCATGAGGGACAGGGCGGTGACCAGGCGGCCACCGGCGGAGTAGGAATGGAACTTCCCGGCCTCGATGCTGGGGCAGCCCTTGGCATACTTCCAGCTCTTGACGTGATCGAAGGGAATCCATTTGCAGTAGGCGCAACGGGTGCAGCGCATGGCGTCTGCGCGGAAATCTTCCAGGGCCATATCAGTCGTCTCCCTTAGAAACAGAGCTTGCCGGGGTTCATCACGTTGTTGGGGTCAAGGATGTTCTTGACCACCTGCAGAACGTGCTTGGCCGTGGCGTCGCGGTTGTAGACGGGGGCAGCCCAGGACCCGTAGGGGCGGGAGAAGTAGGCGCCGTCGGCGAGGAGGGCCGCGCTGGCCTTCTCGAAGATGGCCTTGACCTTGGCCACTTCCTTCTCGCACTTGGGGTTGTAGGGCAGGTTGAACTCGACGTGCTGGGAAACGCCCTGGTGCTGGGGCTGGATGTAGACGCCGAGATCATTGATGGGGAACTTGAGCTCGGCGGCGATGGCCTGGACCGTGGCCACAAAGCCAGGAGCCTTGTCCAGGGTGGTCAGGAAGAAGAGCTCCTGGTTGCCGCCCTTGGGGGCCAGCTTCCAGTAGTTTTCCTGGGAACAGCCGTAGAGGGCCTGGCTGACCTGGGCGTGGGTGACGCCGGGCAGGGAAGGCAGGAGGCTGAGGCTGAACTTCTGGGCCATGATCTGGAGATCCTTCTCCTGGACCGCCACCCGCTCTTCGGGGTAGAAGGCCGCGCCGGAGATGCCCACCACCACCATCCACTGGGGCAGGGCTTCCTGGAGGGAACCGATCTCGTCGGGGGAGGCCGCGAAGAGGCGGGCGGCCTGGGCTGCGTTCAGAACGAAGACCTCATCGCCGAGGCGGTCGCGCTCCAGCTGGTGGCAGAAGTCCACCAGGGACTCCAGCTTCTCCGCCGGGAGGAAGTGGTAGCTGCGGGCGCTGGGCAGGAGCTCGCAGCGGACCGAGGCCCAGGCCGCGATGCCCATGGTGCCCTGGGCGCCGGTCATGAGGCGCATGAGGTCCGTGGCGTTAGGCCCCTTGGGGTCGATCTGGGCCAGGTTCTTCTGCCACTGGGCTTCCAGGGAGAGGGGACCCGAGCCGGCGTCGCCGGTGAAGGCCACGTCACCCGTGCCCCACACCACGCCCAGGGCGCGGAGGGGTTCGGGCAGGGAGAAGTTCAGACGGGGGATCTGGGTGGGGTTCCGCTCCAGCAGGCTGGCCATCACGGACTTGTTGGGGCGGGGCTTGAGGGGCGTGGAGATGCGCAGACCCTCGGCGGCCAGGGCGGGGGCCAGCTCCGCATAGGTCACGCCCGGTTCCACGTAGACCATGCGGTTGCGGCGATCGATCTTGATGATCTTGTTCATGCCGCTGAGGTCCACAATGACCGCCTCGGGCACGCTGGGTACCGTGTCCCCATGGAAGTGGGGCGCACCGGAGCTGACGGGCACCAGGGGGGTGCGGGTCTCGTTGGCCCACTGGACCAGGGCCTGGACCTGCTCCAGGTTCTGGGGGCGGACCACGAACCAGGGCCTGCGGGCGGGCACGAAGCTTTCGTCCTGGGACCAGGCCTCCAGCGTCTTGGGGTCGTCCAGCACGTTGGCTGCTCCCACGATGGCTATGAGCTTGTTTTTCTTGTCCACTTAGCGACCTCCTGTGACAGATCGAAACGGGTATGAGACTGCGTTTAGGGACAGAAGGGCCCGAGGGCCGATTGGGGGACACGCTACGCGAACCCCTTGGCCTGGAGAGTCCCTTCGGGGAAATGCCAAAAGTGAAAATGCCTATGAAACTGAACGGATTTGAGGAATGGGTCCCCGCCGGATTGGCTCGATAAACGTAGCTATTTTTTGTCAGACTGAGCAATATTTTTTTTCCCAAAAGGGCATGAAATGCATAACATGCATTAATGCTTTTCTTGGAATCGATCATGGAACCATGAATAGGGGATTTTGATTCATATGATGAGATGGCTATTCTGTTTTTTATGATTTAAGTTCTTTATTTGTAGTCTTAAAATGTTCGTCTGGTCGTTTGGATAGTGTCAATTTTGAGTTATAACTGCAGTGTTTACATTAGATTAATCGAGGTTGTGACATGTACCTTAGGGGGGTTAAGCGGAAGGCGATGGACGGGTCCGAGCTCCTTTACTACCAGCTCGCCGAGTCGGTCTAC
Organism: Holophagaceae bacterium; assembly: GCA_017859955.1. Lineage (GTDB taxonomy): Bacteria > Acidobacteriota > Holophagae > Holophagales > Holophagaceae > Holophaga. The sequence goes on along the minus strand of JAFNAB010000044.1, from coordinate 15,549 downwards.
GACAAGGTCAAGCGCCAGGCCCGGGTGCAGGTGGTGCACAACTTCGGGCGGGCGGATGAGGTGGATCCTGAAATCTTTCGTCGCCTCGCCGCGAGCCTCCTGAAGGTCTGCGGGCCACCGGCGGACCCGGGGGTGGCTTCGGAGCGGGTATTTGATCTGGGGCTGATCCACGTGGTGGATTCTCTGTGGGAAAAACTGGGCATCGGGCAGGCCCTCCGTCACTACATGGCCCGTGAGAAGCAGGGCCATCCCTTTGACCGGATCCTGATGGCGCTGACGGCGTACCGGCTCGAGGACCCCTCCTCCAAGCTCGGGTGTTACGAATATTGGCTGCCGGAGCGGGTGTGGCTCCCCGAGTCCCGGGCCTGGAAGCTGGAGGAATTCTATCGGGCCCTGGACTTCTACCTGGACCATGCGGACGCCCTTGAGGGCGAGCTGCTGGGGAGGCACGGCGACTTCTTCGGGGCTCGGACAGACCTGGTCTTCGCGGATCTTTCCCTGCTTCGGATTGAGACCGGTGAAGGGGCCGAGGTGTCACCCTCCTTTGCTTCGGCCCACCAGCGGGAAAGCGCCGCCCATGCCCGGTTCTGGGTGGGGCTGGCCGTTTCCCGGGAGGGCGTGCCTCTCCGTTCCTGGGTCTTTCCTGAAGAGACCCTCCGGATGGATGCCATGGGGTGCATGGAACGGGACCTCAGGGCCTGGGGCCTCGAGCGGATCGTCTTCATCGGGGAATCCGCAGACGCAGGCGAGGTTCAGGGGTTCAGCCGGATCAGGGCGGTGCCCCTGCGGGGTGGCAGGGAGGTCAAGGATGCGGTGCTGGCCCGTCCGGGGCGCTATCGCCCCATGGGGGAGAACCTGGAGATCAAGGAAGTCGTCGTGGATTCAGGGAACGGGCGAAAGCGCTATGTGATCTGTCGTAACCCGGAGGAAGCCAGCCGCCGGGGTGAGTGGCGGGCCTGGGTGCTGCAGCTCCTGGAGGCCGAGCTCCAGGCGCTGGATCCCGCCGAGGCCGGGTATTCGGCCAGGGTCCGGGAGCTTCGCACATCCAGGCTCTTTGGTGCCTACCTGAGGGAGAATCGGGCCAAGCGTCTGCTGATGGATCCCATCCGGATCGCCCGGGAAGCCCGGATGGACGGCAAGTGTGTGCTGAGTGCCGACGATGACACGCTTTCGGCGGAGGATGTGGCCCTCAGCGATCAGGGGGCCCGGGTCGCCGAGGAGTTCTTCCGGCAGGTGAAGGCCATGGGGCTTCGGCCACGGCCCATGTTCCATTGGAGTCCCCGCAGGATCGAAGCCCATATCCGGCTCTGTTCCCTGTACCACTTTGTTCAGCGCTTTGCGGAACTGCGCACGGGCAGTCCCTGGGAGCACCTGCTGAGGGTGATGGAATCCTGCAAGGCCGTCCAGTTTCGGGTCGGGGACCGGGAGTACGTCCAGCAGACGCTCCTTGGTGAGGAGCTGGAAGCGGTGATGCGGAAGCTTCAGGTCCCCCTTCATGCCCGGCTGGGCTGAACGGAAAAAAGCCTGGCCGAAAGCCAGGCTTTTTGATCTATGAAGCTGACAACTAGGCCAGGGCGTTGACCTTGAGGGTCAGGCGGCTCTTGGCGCGGTTGGCGGCGTTCTTGTGCATCACGCCCTTGCGGCAGGCCTTGTCGACCACGCCCAGGGTGACGGGCAGGAGGGAGGTGGCCTTGGCCTTGTCGCCAGCGGCGATCGCGGCCAGGAAACTCTTGACAGTGCTCCTCATTGCCGACCGGTTAGCGCGGTTGCGCAGACGGGCTTCGGCATCGTGACGGGCTTTTTTGGCTGCGGACTTGTGGTTGGCCATTCGTGACTCCTGCTTTCGGGAATGGGAATCAGCCCGGAAGCGCGAATAGCCATCTTACCTCACTGGCGCATGGAGTCAAACGGAAAACGCCCCGCCCTGCACTGAAATTGATTCCTTGCAATTGGCCCCTTTCCGAAAGTCGAGGCTTCCTTCATTCTAGTGGGAGGCTCCAGGCCTCCGGATGAAGGATGGTCATGGAACGTTTGAAGGAAGCATTCCGGATGGCCCTGGCGAAGGCGTTGCCAGGGCAGGACATTGTTCTGGAGCGGCCCCGCTCCGGCGATATGGGCGATCTGGCCTTCCCATGCTTTCGCGTAGCGAAGGCCATGGGCACCAATCCCGCCCAGCTGGCCAAGGATCTGGCCACTCAGATCGTCATGGATGATGCCGAACTTCTGGCGGCGGGCCCCTATCTGAATCTCAGGCTCCGCCCCGAGGCCCGGGCTTCCCGGATGCTGGAGAACCTCCTGGTGACGGGCGCCTATGGCAGTGCCCCGGCCCACGGTGAGACCGTGCTGGTGGAGTACAGTTCGCCCAATATCGCCAAGCTCTTCACCATCGGGCACCTGCGCTCGACCATGATCGGCCACACCCTGGCCCAGGCGAACCGCTACCTGGGCTGCAAGGTCCAGCGCCTCAACCATCTCGGGGACTGGGGCACCCAGTTCGGCACCCTACTGGCGGCCTACAAGCGCTGGGCGGAGGCCGAGAACCCCCTGCTGGACCAGGACTTCGAATGGGCCGAGGAAATTCCCGAGAAGCGGCGCTCGCCCCTCTTCCGTCTCTTCCAGCTCTACGTGCGCTTCCACGCTGAAGAGGAGAAGGAACCGGCCATGCGGGACGAGGCCCGGGCCTGGTTCCGCCGCCTGGAGGAGGGCGATGCGGAAGCCCGTCGGCTCTGGACCTGGTTCCGGGAGATCTCCCTGGCCACCTTTCAGCGCATCTATGATCGGCTGGGAGTGGGCTTTGATGCCATGAACGGCGAAGCCTTCTACGAGGACAAGCTCTCCAGTGCCGTGGAGGCGGTCAAGGCCGCCAAGATCCTGGAGGAAGGGGAGGGCGGCGCCCAGATCGTGCGCCTTGAGGATGTGGGCATTCAGACGCCCTGCATGATGCTCAAGGGCGATGGCACCAGCATCTATGCCACCCGCGACGTGGCGGCTGGCCTCTACCGCAAGAGCACCTACAACTTCGACCGCTGTCTCTACGTGGTGGGGGCGGAGCAGATCCTGCACTTCCAGCAGGTCTTCGCCGTCCTGGGCAAGGTGGATGCCTGGTTCCAGGGACGCCTGACCCATACCCCCTTCGGCATGATCAATCTCCCGGAAGGCAAGATGAGCACCCGCAAGGGCAATGTCATCTTCCTGGAGGATGTGCTGGACGAGGCCAAGGAGCGGGTGCTGGCCATCATCCGGGAGAAGAACCCCGAGCTGCCCCAGGCCGACGAGGTCGCCGAAACCCTGGGCATGGGTGCGGTGCTCTTCTTCAATGCCCTCAATGACCGGGTCAAGTCCATCACCTTCACCTGGGAACGGGCCGTGGCCCTGGACGGTGACACCGGCCCCTACGTCCAGTACGCCCACGCCCGAATCATGAGCGTGCTGCGCAAGGCCGGTGGTGACTGGGCCCAGCGCGGCCGGCCCACGGTGGCCCTGGACCATGAGGTGGCAGCGATCCCCTTCGAGACGGTGGCTCTGCCGACCAGCCTGGAGGGGCTGGAGGATGCGGCGGCCCAGAACCTGCTCTTCGAACTGGCGGGCCTTCCGGATGCCATCCGTGCCGTCCAGCGGGAGAACATGGCCACGGCCCTGGCCCGTCAGCTTCTCGCCATCGCCAAGGCCTTCAGCTCCTTCTACACCAATTGCCCCATCCTCTGGCCCGAGAACAGCGACGCCGTGCGGGAGTCCCGCCTGGCCCTCTGCCTCGCCACGGCCCGCGCCCTTCGCCAGGGTCTCTGGCTCATGGGCATCAAGGCCCCCGAGGAGATGTAGTGCAAAGCGAATTCCACCACGAAGGCACGAAGGCCACGAAGGAGTCACCAAGAAAAGAACTTGGTGAACGGGAAGAGTGGCTCTCCGGGCAGGTGGTGGATGCGGCGATCAAGGTGCACAGGCATCTGGGCCCGGGGTTGCTTGAGAGTGTCTACGAACAGTGTCTGATCCGGGAGCTGGAGTTGAGGCAGATCCCGGTCAAGGCTCAGGTCGTTCTCCCGATTTCATACGAGGGGCTTCGGCTGGACTCAGGCCTGCGCCTCGATCTCCTGGTGGACGATCTGATCATCCTCGAGTTGAAGGCGGTCGAGCAGCTCCTGCCTGTACACGAAGCCCAGCTGCTCAGCTATCTCAAGCTCTCCGGTAAACGCCTCGGTCTACTCTTGAACTTCCACGTCGCCCTCATGCGCGACGGCATTCGTCGCAAAGCTCTTTGATTCCTAATCTCGTTCTTCTTTCCTTTCCTTTGCTTTTCTTCCTAACTTGGTGTCTTGGTGGTGGAATTGCAGTTTTTTCTTGAGGTTTCCCATGACTAAGTTTGTTTTCGTCACTGGCGGTGTGCTTTCCTCCCTGGGCAAGGGCATTGCCGCAGCATCCCTGGGGGCGCTGCTGGAGGCCCGGGGTCTGAAGGTGACCCTCATGAAGATGGATCCCTATCTGAACGTGGATCCCGGCACCATGAGCCCCTTCCAGCACGGCGAGGTCTTCGTGACCGATGACGGGGCGGAAACTGACCTGGATCTTGGGCACTACGAGCGCTTCACCAGCGTGCCCACCACCAAGAACCACACCATCACCACCGGGCGCATCTACAACACCGTGATCCAGAAGGAGCGCCGCGGCGACTACCTGGGCAAGACCGTGCAGGTCATCCCCCACATCACGGACGAGATCAAGGCCACCATGAAGAAGGTCGCCAAGGATGTGGACGTGGTGCTGGTGGAGATCGGCGGCACCGTGGGCGATATCGAGAGCCAGCCCTTCCTGGAGGCCATCCGTCAGTTCAAGCTGGAACTGGGGTACGGCAACGCCATCAACATGCACCTGACCTACGTGCCCTACATCAAGGCTGCGGGCGAACTCAAGTCCAAGCCCACCCAGCACAGCGTCAAGGAACTGCGGGTCCTGGGCATCCAGCCCGAGGTGCTGCTCTGCCGGGCCGAACAGGAGATCCCCCAGTCCCTCAAGGACAAGATCGCCCTCTTCTGCTCCGTCACGCCCGACGCGGTCTTCAGCTGCAAGGACGCCAGCACCATCTATGAGGTGCCCCTGAATCTCAACATCGAGGGTCTGGACGCCAAGGTGGCCTCCCTCCTCAACCTGACCGACACCAAGCCTGACCTTTCCCCCTGGTTCGACCTGATCCACCGCATCCACCACCCCGAGAACACCGTGCGTATCGCCATCGTGGGCAAGTACGTGGAATTCAAGGAAAGTTATAAATCACTTATTGAATCTCTGCATCATGCAGGCTACGGACTGGAGACCAAGGTTGAACTCAAGTGGGTTGAGGGTGAGGAGTTGGAGCACCAGGATCCCGCCCAGCAGCTCCACGATTGTGACGGCATCCTGGTGCCCGGCGGCTTCGGGGTGCGTGGCACCCAGGGCATGATCCGCGCCATCCGTTACGCCCGCGAGAAGCGCGTCCCCTTCTTCGGCATCTGCCTGGGCATGCAGATGGCCAGCGTGGAATACGCGCGCAACGTGGCCGGGCTGGAAGGGGCCGATTCCACCGAGTTCGAAGACAACCCCAAGCACCGCGTCATCTTCAAGCTCCGGGAGCTGGTGGACGTGGAGGAGCTCGGTGGCACCATGCGCCTGGGGGCCTACCCCTGCGTGCTGAAGGAAGGCAGCCAGGCCCAGAAGGCCTATGGGTCCCTGGAGATCAGCGAGCGCCACCGTCACCGCTACGAGTTCAACCAGGCGGAGTTCCGGCCCATCCTGGAGGCCAAGGGCCTGGCCTTCACCGGCACCAGCCCCGACGGGACCTTCGTGGAGATCGTCGAGATCCCCGAGCACCCCTACTTCCTGGCCTGCCAGTTCCACCCCGAGTTCAAGAGCCGTCCCCTGCACCCCCACCCGCTCTTCACCTCCTTTGTGAAGGCCGGCCTCGAGCACAAGAAGGCTTGATCCCATGCGGACCCTGCTGCGCTTCCTCTTCGCGGCCGTAGGGCTCCTGGTGGCCTCCAGGCTGGTGCCGGGCATCCGCCACGGCGCCTTCCTGGAGCTCGTCGCCGTAGCGGTGCTCCTGGGGGCGCTCAACGCCACCCTGGGGGCCGTGCTGAAGACGGTGGCCTTCCTGCCGGTGGCCTGCACCTTCGGCTGCTTCAGCCTCGTGATCAACGGTCTGGTCTTCCTCTTCGCCGGGTGGGCCGCCGGGCAGCTGGGGCTGAACTTCCACGTCTCGGGCTTCTGGTCCGGCTTCTTCGGCGCCCTGGTCACCAGTGTGGTGGCCTGGTTCCTGGAGATGGCCCTGATCGGGAAGGACCAGCCCCCTGCGGGTCCCAAAGCGCCGAGGCGGATCAAGATCGTGAACTGAGTCCAAGGCCGGACATCCGGGCTTTCATCCTCTCGAGCCCGCATGTCATTTGCCCCAACAGAAAGAAGGCCCCGATTGGGGCCTTCTTTCTGTTGGCAATCCGTAGGCTTCGGATCAGTCGGTGACCGCGAAGACCACCTTCTCGTTCCTGAAACGCTCCTTGGCCAGGATCTTGACCGTAGCGCTCTGTTTGTCGGGGCTGATGCTCAGGGAGTAGTGCTTGTCCTTCTCGAGGGAGCCGGGCACCACGTTGACCTTACCGATGCTCTTCAGCCCGAAGTTGGAGGCGGTGATGCTGATGGTGTCCTGGGTGCGGAGGTCCAAGGAACGGTCAAAGACGCTGTCGGCCCAGTTCGATCCAGCGCGATCCTTGGCGAAGACGGGAACGATGATGACGCCGGCCTGCTCCAGGTTCTTACGGTTCCCCACGACGTAGTGCAGGGAGTTCAGCTTGGCCTTCATCTGTTCGTTGTTGCTGCTTAGGGCTTCCATGTCCTTGACCATGCGCTCCTTCTCGGTGCGCAGCCCACTGATGTCCTCCTCCAGGGCCTTCTTCCGGGTGGCCAGATCATCCACCTCTTCCTGGAGCTTTTCATTCTGGGCGACGGCGGTATCGCGCTCACCCTCAAGCTTTTCGCGCTCGCGGCGGATCAGTTCGCTGGGGGAGATGGTGGCCTTGCCCTGGGAGACCCAGGTCCCGTACACCCCGTTGGAGTAGAAGTGGTAGACCTCGAAGCCCGGGGCCATCTTTTCCATGATGTTGACGCGGCTGACCAACTTGCGGGCGTTCTGTTCGGAAAGGCCCTTCTTCTTGAGGAAGCGGATCGCCATGCTGTAGTGGTTGTCGCCGGGGCGGGCCACATCGGGCCTGGGGAGGATCTTTTTGAGGTTGGTGATCTTCTCGTTCAGCTCCTTGATCTCCTTATCCTTGTCCAGGACCTCCTGGAGCAGGGCCTGATAGGAGCTGTTCTTCTCGGTTTTGATGCGCTCTTCCAGGGCCTTCTTCTGCTCCTCGGTGAGCTGCATGGTCTCCGTGTTGGGCTTGACATCGTTGACGCCGGCGGCCTGGAGCTTCTTCTTCTGCTCGGCCCCCTCTGCGCCAGCCTTCTGGCTGAGGGAATCGAGCTCGGCGGCCTTCTTGCTGAGGGCCTGGAACTCCTTCTCCTCGGCCGAACGGTTGCATGCGACGGAAAATGCCAGGACGGTCAGGGCCAGTGCGCTGAGCGTGCGGCGTAAAAAAGATTTGATAGTCATAGGTGTTGCTCCGTGTCGGGAAGATGAATACCGAATCCCTGATATCGTGACGGCCCATGTTAGCCTTGACCCCACTTTCCTGCAAGATAACAATGCCAGTGGGGTTCAAGCGCGCGTCGCGCCCATGGGATGGTGCTTACGCCCTCCCGCGCCCTTCGAACGGAGATCCAGAATGACCCAAGTCGGAAGGCATTTGTTCACTTCGGAGAGCGTGACCGAGGGGCACCCTGACAAGATCGCTGATCAGATCTCTGACGCGGTACTGGATGCGGCTCTCACGGGGGATCCCAGCAGCCGGGTGGCCTGCGAAACCCTGGTGACCACTGGCCTGATCCTGGTGGCTGGCGAGATCACCACGGACTGCTATATCGACATTCCCCGCATCGCCCGCGAAACCGTGCGGGAGATCGGCTATGACCACAGCGTGAAGGGCTTCGACTGCGACACCTGCGGAGTCATGGTGACTCTGGACCAGCAGAGCCCCGATATCGCCATGGGCGTGGACACCGGCGGAGCCGGCGACCAGGGGCTGATGTTCGGCTATGCCTGCGATGAGACCCCAGAGCTCATGCCGGCCCCTATCCACTTCGCCCACGCTCTTACGCGGCGCCTCTCCGAGGTCCGGAAGAGCGGTCAGCTCCCCTGGCTCCGTCCCGACGGCAAGAGCCAGGTCACCGTGGAATACGAGGGTGACCGTGTGGCCCGCATCCACACCGTGGTCATTTCCACCCAGCATGACGACCACATCACCAACGAGCACATCCGTGAGAGCGTCCTCCGGGAAGTGATCGAAGGGGCCCTCCCCGCCGATCTCCTGGACAAGGAGACGATCTACCACGTCAACCCCACCGGCCGTTTCGTCATCGGTGGCCCCATGGGCGATACCGGTCTCACCGGGCGCAAGATCATCGTCGATACCTATGGGGGCAGCGGCCACCACGGGGGCGGTGCATTCTCCGGAAAGGATCCCAGCAAGGTGGACCGCTCCGCCGCCTACTTCGGCCGCTACATCGCCAAGAACATCGTGGCGGCCGGGCTGGCACGCCGATGTGAGATCCAGTTGGCCTACGCCATTGGTGTAGCGGAACCCGTGTCCATCGCCGTGGACAGCTTCGGCACCGGCGAAGTGAGTGACGAGCGCATCGCTCGCGCCGTGCGCGAGGTCTTCAGCTGCACCCCCAAGGCCATGATCGAGGCACTGGACCTGCGCAAGCCCATCTACAAGCCCACGGCTGCCTACGGCCACTTCGGCCGCGATGGCTTCTCCTGGGAGCGGACCGACCGCGCCGAGGCATTGAAGGCTGCGGCGAAGTAGAAAAGCGGAATTCCACCACGAAGGCACGAAGAGCACGAAGGAACACAAAGAAAAGCCTGTAATGAGAGAAGGGGGTGCCCACATGGAGCACCCCCTTCCGCTTTTCTTCGTGTTTCTTCCAGACTTCGTGCCTTCGTGGTGGAATTATCTTTTCATCGCTTCCCGTGCCGCCGCTGCACCCTCGGCGAAGGCCTTTTCATTCAGGGGAATCAGGGCCGCCTTGTCCTTGAGGGTATCCCGGAGGGTGGCCAGCAGGGTCTCGGCGGGGAAGAGTTCTGTGGCGGCCTGGAGGGCGCCCAGGGCGACGATGTTCTTCACCACCATCTTGCCGAGTCGGGCTGCGATATCCGTAAAGGGGACCCCGATGACCTTGACGGTGGGGTCGGTGGTCTTCACGTCCTTGGCCACGGCGTTGTCATAGATGATGATGCCGCCGGGCCGGACGGTGTTGCCGAACTTGGCCAAGCTGGGGGCGTTGAAGGCCACAAAGACATCGGGGTGGGGGCTGGCGGGGTTGTGGACCTCCTCCAGGGCCACGTGGACATCGGCGTAGCTGGTGCCGCCCCGGCTCTCGGGTCCATAGGCGGGGATGTGGGTGCCGTCGAAGCCTTCGTTGATGGCGGCCTTGGCGATGAGCATGGCGATGGTCTGGGCGCCGTCACCACCCGAACCCGCCAGCTTGAGGCTGATGTCCGTGGGGTTGAGATGGGTCGGGAAGCCCTTGCAGAAGCCTGCGGGCTTCTCGGAGCTGGCGCCGATGGCCTTGAGGAGAGTGGTCGGATCGAAGCCCAGCTTGGGCATCTCGAACCAGGGCTCGAAGTTGGCGTCCTTCTTGACCCCCAAGGGGAAGATCGGGAGCATCTGCTCCTTGACCCAGGTCATGGCCTTCTCGGGAGTGGTCTTGAGGTGGGTGGGGCATTCGGCCAGGACTTCGACAAAGGCATAGCCCCGTCGCTCCTTCTGCATCAGGAGGGCCTTCTTGATGGCCCGCTTGGCCTTCTTCCGCTCGGCGGGGCTGAAGAGGGCCACCCGCTCCACGTAGACCGGACCATCCAGCTGGGCGATGAGTTCCGCCATCCGGATCGGGCTTCCCGTGAGACGGTCCCGACCATCGGGGCTGGTGGTGGTGGTCTGACCCATGAGGGTGGTGGGGGCCATCTGGCCGCCGGTCATGCCGTACACCGCGTTGTTGATGAAGATGACGGTGATGGGGATGCCCAGCTGGGCGGTGGAGATGGTCTCGGCCAGCCCGATGGCGGCGAGGTCACCATCCCCCTGGTAGCAGATCACCATGGCGTTGGGGTTGGCGACCTTGTGGCCCACCGCCGTGGCGGGTGAGCGGCCGTGGGCCGTCGAGGTGTTGCCGGTGTCCAGGTAGAAGTAGAGGAAGGCGGCGCAGCCCACGGGGTTCACGGCGACGGTGTCGTCCTGGATGCCCAGCTCGTCGATGGCTTCGGCCAGATACTTGTGGGCCAGGCCGTGGCCGCATCCGGCGCAGTAGTGGGTGGAGTGGCCCTTGAGGCCCTTCCCATCGCTGTGGCGTTCAAAGGTTCCGTAGAAGGCGTTGGACATGGCTAGGCCCTCCCCATCAGATTCTGGACATGGGCCACGACATCCTTCTCCTGGGGCAGAACGCCTCCGTAGCGCTGGATATGGGTGATCGGTGGTGGATCGGTGATGCCCGCATGGCTGAGGGCGAGACGGAGCTCATCCTCGATCTGTCCGGCGCTGGCTTCCACCACCACAATCTGTTTCACGTTGGCGAGCAAGGGCTTCAGCTGTTCGATGGGGAAGGGCCACATGGTGATGGGCCTGAACAGTCCGGCCTTGATGCCCTGGTCCCGGAGCTTCTGGGCGGCGCCCTTGGAGGCCCGGGCGGGGGTGTTGCAGGCCACCAGGAGCACCTCCGCATCCGCGGCCTGGAAGGATTCAGCCCGGGCTTCGGCCTGCATGGCTTCGTACTTGGCATTCAGCTTGACGTTGAGGGCCTCCAGGGTGGGTTCATCCAGGAAGACCGAGGTGTGGAGGTTCTTCCGGTGGGCAGCATCACCGTAGACGGCCCAGGCCGGGAGGCCGGGCTCAATCATGGCCGTGGGCAGCTGCACCCTGCCGGTCATCTGCCCGAGGTAACCATCCGCAAGGACGACCACGGGACTGCGGTACTTGAAGCTCAGCTCGAAGGCCAGATAGCTCAGGTCCAGCATCTCCTGGGGGGTGCTGGGCATCAGGGTGATGGCATGGGTGTTGCCATGGCCAAGACCCCGGCAGGCCAGTTTGATGTCCGCCTGCTCGGGCCCGATGTTGCCCAGGCCTGGGCCGCCTCGCATGATGTCCACGAAGACGCCCGGGAGCTGGGAGCCGATCATGTAGGAAACGCCTTCCAGCATCAGGGAGAAGCCGGGACTCGAGGTGAAGGTCATGCAGGGCAGGCCTGCACCCGCGCAGCCGTACATGTGGTAGACCGTGGCCACCTCGGAGACCGCCTGGAGGTAGAAGCCGTCCATCTTGGGCAGGAGCTTGGCCATCAGTTCCGCTCCCTCGGTGGAGGGGGTGATGGGGTAGCCAAAGACGTGGCGGCAGCCAGCGAGGAGGGCTCCCAGGGCGGATGCGTAGGTGCCCTTGATGACCAGGGGCTCGGCGGCGGGCAGGGGGATGGTCCGGCCGGGGATGTCCACCGGGTCGGGCGCGGTGCTCCGCTTGGGCCCGAAGAGGGTGGCCGGATCCTGGAGCTCGAAGCTTTCACCAGCCTCCATGGCCCTCAATCCGTAGGGCTCGGGACAGGCCTCGATGCAGAGGCCGCAGCCCGTGCACTTCGCCAGGTCGAGCAGCACGGGAACCATGCCGGTCTCGGGATTGATCTCCTTGGCGAAGGAGATGCAGCCTTGGACGCATACCTGCACACAGCGACCGCAGCCCTTGCAGTAGTCCGGCAACAGAAAGGGTTTGGGTCTTGTATTTGCTTGCGACATTCAAGGACTCCTTGTTTCCGGAGGCTTGCCTGGAAAAGCGAGGTATTCGCAGCCTCAGGTGCCCGGTGGGTCCCAGGCGACTAGAATGATGTCACAAGAGCACAGCTCCTGAGCACTAATGGGCTGATTAGTGGCGTTCATTGTGATGGATAGCAGGCGGGAGGCGGGTCGAGCATGATCATGGGACTGGGAACGGACATCTGTCCTGCGGCCCGCTGGGCCAGATTGATTGATCGCTACGGCGATAAGGCCCTCCTGCGGGTGCTGCCTCCGGATGAGGCCGAGCTGCTGCTGGGTGGAAACCATCAGCGCTTGCCGGAGCGCATGGCCGGGCGCTGGGCGTTGCGGGAAGCCTTCGGGAAAGCTTTGGGTGTTGGGCTGGATGGCTGGGACTGGCGGGGACTCCGTTTCCACGATGGGGTCCTTGCGGCGGAGGGGGGACTTGCGGAACTTCTTAGTAACAGAGGTATTCTTCGTCTCCATGGAAGTGTGTCTCATGATGGTGGAATGGCCTTCGCTGTGGTTATTCTTGAAAGCTGACTGATCTTGAATTAACGTCCTGCTGTCCCAGGCCGATCTTGCTGGAAGGGGTTGAGCATGGCCTCACTGACGACACAGCAGATGAATCCCCAGGAGTTCCTGGCCATGAGGGATTTCATCTATGCCAGGTGTGGCATCTGGTTCAGCGAATCCAAGCAGTACTTCTTGGAAAACCGCCTCAACCGCCGCATCGCCGAACTGAATCTCAAGTCCTACAAGGCCTACCTGGATGTCCTCCAGGCGTCCCAGGGCCGGGACGAGATGAAGCTCCTTTTCAATGAGATCACCACGAACGAGACGAGCTTCTGGCGGAACCCTCCCCAGATCGAGGCCTTTCAGAAGATCGTGCTGCCGGATGCGGTTGCCCTGGCCAAGGCCCGGATGGCCACAAAGCTGAGGATCTGGTCCGCGGCCTGCTCTTCGGGTGAGGAACCCTATACCCTGGCCATGATCTGTCAGGAGGCCAAGGACAACATCCTCCGGGGGATGTCAGTGGAGATCGTCGCCACGGATATCAGCGAGAAGGTGCTGGCCCAGGCCCGGGAAGGAATCTACGGCAGCTACACGCTGCGCAACCTCACCCCTGTCCAGATCAAGCAGCACTTCATCCCCAAGGGCGCGGACAACTTCGAGGTCCGCCCCGAGCTGAAGCAGATGATCCAGTTCAAGAATTTCAACTTGGTGGACTACCCCGGGTATCGGAATCTGAGTGCCTTCGATGTCATCTTCTGTCGAAATGTGCTGATCTATTTCGATGAACAGGTGAAGATCAAGGTGCTCAAGGGCTTTTTCGAACAACTCCACCCCAGAAGCTATCTGCTTGTGGGACACAGCGAGTCTATCCACTCGTTCAATGCGGGATTCGAATTGATGCATTTCAGCAAGGCCATGGGCTACCGTAAACGCAGCTGATACGAGGAACCCATGCCCATTACTCCCCAGGAACTCATCGCGAACCTCGGTGACCTGCCTCCCCTCCCCCAGGTGGCGGCCCAGGTGCTCCGGCTTGCGGCGGATCCCGACGCCTCCATGGATGACCTCCGGAAGGTGATCTCCACGGACCAGGCCCTGACGGCTCAGATCCTGAAGATCTCGAATTCCGCCATGTTCGGCATGGTCCGGGAGGTTACGACTCTGACCCAGGCGATCATGACCCTGGGCTTTTCCACCATCAAGAGTGTGGTCATCGCCTCCAGCGCCAAGAACCTCTACAGCCGGGGTGCGGCGGGTCTCCAGGAGCGTCTGCTCTGGGAACATGCGCTTACCACTGCCATGGCGGGCCGGGCCTTCGGGCGCTGCCTCCGCTTCCCCAGGGCGGAAGAAGTCTTCATCTCCGGCCTCATGCACGACATCGGCAAGTCGGTCATGGCCATCAAGTTCCCTGACCGCTATGTCTCCCTGGTCAAGACGGTCTACAACGAACAGTGTGATGGCCTGCAACTGGAACTGGACACCTTCGGCTTCGATCACGCCATGGTGGGAGAAGCCCTTCTGCACTCCTGGAACCTGGCCTCCAGCCTGGAGGACGCGGTGCGCTGGCACCATGACCCCTCCCACGCACCCAAGGAGAACCAGGCACTGGCGGCCCTGGTGGCTCTGGGCAACCAGTTGGCCCTGGATCAGGGCTCGGGGATCGGCAAGCCGGAAACCCTCAGTCTGGCCACATCCCAGGCCCTTGAGGTGCTTGGGCTGACACCGGAAACCCTGGAACCGCACCGTGAAACCGTGGTGGAAATGTTGGAAATGGATAAGTCAATCATAAAAGGACTCTAGCCATGATCACCGCCAACCTCGTTGGGCAAAGGGTGCAGTCCCTCCCAAGCCTGCCGACCACCATTGTCTCCCTGGGGCAGGCGGTTTCCGACGATCGTTGCACGGTGGATCGCATCCTGGGGATTCTGGCGAAGGATCCCCCTTTGTCGGCCAGCATGCTTCGCATGGCCAATTCCGCTCTCTACCAGGGGGACCGTCCCGCCTCGGACCTCCGGACGGCCGTGCTGCGTCTTGGTTTCGACGCCGTGCTTAACCTTGGGCGCACGGCGGCCATCATCCGCACCTTTCGCACCGCTACGACCTTTGATCCCATCCTTCTTTGGCAGCACTCCGTGGCCGTGGCCATCACCGCCAAGGGCATCTGTCGGCTCCAGCGGAAGAACCATCTGGCGGAGAACGCCTTCCTGGTGGGCCTGCTTCACGATATCGGCAAGATCGCCCTGGACCGTTGCTTCACGGAGGAATACGGCCCTGTGGTGGCCGCCGTCCGGGAAGGCGAGGAAGGGGTCGTCGCGGAAGAGCGGATCCTGGGGATCAGCCATGCCCGGGTTGGCGCCCTGGTGGCCCTGCGATGGAACTTTACCGAGACCCAGGTCGAGGTCATCAGGGATCATCACGAACCGGTCGCGGGAGATTATCTCTCCAACCTGATACACCTCAGTGACCTCCTGGTGCGCTCCCGAATGCCCAATGGGCCCTATGATGAGGGGATGAGCTTCGGTCTTGAGGAACTGCCCTCCTTCCAGTCCGTTTTCGGTCCCAGGACAGAGGACCTGGATCTGGAGCGGCTGACCTTCGGGATTGATGACGAGTTGGATCATGCCATCACCTTTGTTAAACTTGCATTTCAGGAATGAATAATGGATCCGATTCGCGTCCTCATCGTGGATGACAGCCCTTTCATGCGGAAAGCCCTTGAGCGGATGCTCGTGGCTGCGGAGGACATCCAGGTGGTGGGAACCGCCCGCGACGGCTTGGACGCCCTGGACAAGATCAAGGAGTTCAAACCCGACATCGTGACCCTCGATGTTGAAATGCCCCGTATGGATGGGCTCGCTTGCCTGAAGCGGATCATGGTGGAGTGCCCCCTGCCGGTGCTCATGGTTTCCAGTCTCACCCAGGAGGGGGCCACCGCCACCCTGGAGGCCCTGGCCTTCGGTGCCCTGGATTTCATCCCCAAGGAGAGCAGTCTGGCCAGTGCATCGATGTTCCAGATCCAGCAGGACCTTCAGGAGAAGGTACGCAAGCTGGCTCGCAGTCCCAAGTTCCGCAAGATCCGACCGTTCGCCCTTGGTCAGGGTGATATGACCGGCGATGGCTTCTTCCTTGAATCGCTCCAC
>JAFNAB010000043.1 GCA_017859955.1 Holophagaceae bacterium | reverse complement strand
GCACGGAGTAGGTGTTCCGTTTCACCACCAGGGTGCTCTCAGTGGTCACGCGGGTGCGGATCTCGTCGAACTCCTGGAAGGCCTCCACCCGCAGGGGGCGCATCGCCGCCAGTTCCTCGGCGAGCCTGGGTCGGCGCTCGTTGACGCTCCGGCAAATGGCCTGAGCCCAGGCTTCCCACGACTCCACCGTCGAAAAGTCCCGGCTCCCGCGCAGCAGCAGATGCTGATTCAGCCGACGTTTCAGGGCACCGTTGAGGGCCTCAACATCCCCGTTCTGCTCCGATTTCCCGATACCGATCGTCCGAGGCTGCATGTCGTAGTGACGCATCAGCGCCAGGTAGTCCTCGTTGAACCCCCGTCTCCGGCGGCCATTCGGCCTCCCGGAGGCATTCTCCAGGGCTTTGTCTGCCGCGACCTCATGAGTGGCCGCCGTGGAGTTGTCGGTCTGGTGGAACTGCGGCACCCGCCCCAATTGGATGAGCGCTGCCGGAACACCCCGACGCAGCGCCAGCATGGACTCCGACTGGCAGACCGTGATCCAGCTCCAGTTCGAGAAGGGTAGGACCACATGGCACAGCAGGTGGGGGAAAGCCTCGCCCTGGATGGTCACGCCCAGCTCGGTGACCCAGGTGAAGTCTGTCTGAATGGCCTCTCCAGGGCGGTGCTCCTGGGGAAAGAATACTTCCTTGTCCGGCCCATGGTGGGCCCGCCACTCCTTCACCCGCCGCTGGAAGGTTCGAAGTTGGCCCTCCTGATAGACCCCGGGACGGCGGCGCATCAGATCCTCGAACAGGATGCGGGCCTCCAGTTCCGGCGCATCTCCCAGGCGCCGCTCGATGTCAGACCAGTCGCCCTCGAACGGGTCCAGCCGTGTCCGCCAGTCCCTCGGTTCCTTCATCTCCGTAGGGAACTTGTCAGTGTGTAGATACTTGCGGCCCGTGTTCCGGTGCATCCCCGACCGGATGGACGCCAACTCCGCGCAGCCATGCTTCGCCATCTCCTCGCGCAACTTCCTCACCTGCTGATCCGTGACCCGGCCCATGCCACCGCCTTCCCAGGTCCATTAGGACCCAGGCCGGACGCCGCACACTTCACCGGTTCGGCGCTACTCCAGACGCCCTGGTGTAGTTGTCACCGATGCACAGGGGTAATTGTCGTCGCGCACGCGCTTACTGCCCTCTGTGCGGAGGCAGCGCCCAGGATGCATGTGTGGAAGGGTATTCCGTTCCTGAAGGACTCAGAAGACATCTTCTTGGAACTCATCAGGGCATCCGTTGTCCCGTTTTTCACGCAGCAGCCAGTCTTGCTTGCCACCATATCACTGGAGTCCTAGAGCTCCGTTAGTGTCTCAGCCCTTCCAAACCTTCTCTTCAGCACCGGACGCCGAAGGCACCACCCAGATATGGCCTAGGCAACTTCTCGGCGTACCTGGCGAAGGAGATCGCCTCCGGTGAGACCCAGGAGGAGCGCCTGGATGCGGTCATGCGGATCGGGTGGGATCCCCCGAAGGCGTGACGCATGCCGGTGAGGCACCCGGATGCTATCTCATCTCCGGCGTCATTCGGGATGGCCTTTCCTTTCAGCTCTTCGCTGCTTGCGCTTACCCGGAGGGGTAGCACTCACCACAGGCTTTCCGCCCGGCTCCAGGTCCACGATCCAGACCGGGTTCACAGGGTGGTAGTCCTCATCGCAGACGGAGGCGTTCACGTAGGTGGTGCCTCCCTGCTCAAGGAATCCATAGCCGTCGTGGATGTGCCCGAAGATGTGCAGGTGCGGCTTTACGGCAGTCAAGCGAATAGCCAGCTCCTCACAGCCCAGGGGCCCGCTGCCCTCCTCCGGCAGTCCCCATGGGGTCATCCGGGGCCTCACTTCGTCCAGAACCTTGTGGGGTGGACCATGGGTGATGAGGACGTCGGTGTCCATGGGGATGAGGTTCCACTTCTCGCGGAGCCCGGGGCCACCCCGGGGCAGGTTGAAGGCCCAGTCGCAGAACCAGGGTTGCCAGGGTGCTCCCCAGAAGCGGAGCCCGCCGATTTCGCACCCGCTGTCCTGCAGATAGAGGATGTCGGGTCCGAGGCAGGTCCGCGCCAACTCGGGTGCCTCCTCGAAACATCTGTCATGGTTGCCGGCCACCACGACCTTCCAGCGGTGCGGCAAGCGTGCAAGCCACTTCGCCGTCTGCTGTACCTCCCGCTCTGTTCCGAGGTTCGAGAAGTCCCCGGCATGGACCAGGACATCGCCATCGGGGACCTTGAAGTGGTCCTGCTCGCCATGGGTATCGCTGAGACAGACGAGGCGCATGTGGTCTCCGTGGCCTTCCCTAACCGGTTACCCATGATGAGGCCAGGAATGGCACTTTGGGCCCCATTGAAAGTTTCGGAGGCCTTGGCCACCCAATCGGGTCCTCGGGCTCACTGCCCTGAGCCATGCCGGGCAAGGCCGGTCAGTCGGTCCTGATTCCCGGTGGCGAGGGCGCCACCCAGGGGAACGTCCACCGAGCGTCAGGCTTCATCGACGAGCAGGGGGAGATGAGGCTCCGGCGCCGGGGGCACGCGGGCCATGAAGAAGGACTTCTTCTCCGTGGACAGGGGCAGGTCCTCGATGGCCCGCCGGGCCTCGTCCTGAGGCGAGATGGACGGAGGGATCCCCCGATGGAGGGCGGCGCCTGCGCCGAGCAACAGGACAAGAAAGAGAAGGATCGTCAGAAATATCATGGTCTGCTCCGGAAGGGGGTCAGGGGCAAAGGCCGGGCGAGGGCGTAGGGCCGGTAGATAGAGATGCCTACTGGTGTTTCGCCGAAGAGTTGCGGCCGACCGCAGACTTGGGGCGGCTAATCCAGCCCATTCTCCCGTCGGCTCGCCTCCGCCAGGCGGTGTAGCCGATGGTCAGCGCCTGGGCCACTGGGCAGACGCCGAACTCTCCGGCCAAGGTCATCAGCTTCCCATCGCGCACTTGGCGTTGGCCCAGGCTCCCTCCGCGCCTGTCGGCAAGGCTTTCGTCCAGGCTGTTATGACAGCGTATTGCCGCGATCTAGCTCGAGCTAATCCTCGGTGCATCGGAGAGGTTGCTCAAAGTTCTTGAATCCGTTGGACTCCATCTTCTCGGAGAGTTGGGAAACGACGATTCTCACCCTGCACCCATGTTTCTGGGCGCGATCCATATATGCCTTGGCCTCGCGAAGGCGCAACGAACCAATCGAGCCTGTATCCAAATCGATCGTCTCGATGGTGCCTGTCTCAGCTCGGTGCGACAAAGCTTCAATAGCTTGCCGAAGAGCCCCAATGCAGCCAATAGGTCCGGGGTCTGAGGGCAGATCAGGAATTGAAAAGCCCTCGCCCATTGTCAAAGCTTCAACGGGAAGTTGGAAGACCCGAGATAGAAGAATCAAGGCTGATCTGCTGGGTTTCGCCCTGTCGCGTTCCCAGTAAGAGACCACCTGCTGATCGCTGTCGAGAGCTTGCGCGAGATCCTTCTGAGTCCAGCCCCACGCTTTCCGGACCATGCGAATCCGCCCTCCAAGTGTGGAGGCAATGCCGGAATTTTGCAGCGTGCCCTTGACCATCAGGACAATCCGCACATAGGATTATGTAAATCTTCAATCCCGCTCCCCAACCTCAAAATTTCGAGGCGAGCATGGCGGGAGTTGGCCATCGTTCGGATTCTACAACCTTTCCACGCTTTGCGTGGACAGGAAGCGTGTCTTTGGACGTAGGTGATCGAATCGCTTAACCCTTTGATTCCCTATCTGTACCGCGCTGTTTCAAGGGAACACACACGCTCCCTTGCCAATCCGCCCACCTATTGGAGGAGTCGTGTCTCAGAGTCGAATCCCACTCAGCAAGGATGAGCACCTGCTTTTCCAGACCAGTCCGCACTGGATCATCCTGCTTCCTTCGGCGCTTCTCGCTCTTTGGTCGATTGCCAGCATGGCGATGACCAAGCGTGGAGAACTGTCATTCGGCCCGTTTGAGTTCATCCTGGCCTGCCTCTGGGGCCTTGGCTCCCTGATTGACTATCGGACTTCGATCTACATCGTCACCAGCCACCGGGTCTATGCCCGCTGGCGACATGGGTTGTTCTGGCTCCGTTCGGGACACCTGGACCTGCGTATCCGCCAGATCGAGAGCAGTCGAACCGGCACTACCCTACTGGGGTTCATTCTGGGTCTGTTCAGGCGCGGGTATGGGACCGTGGTGGTTCATGGGACGGGCACCGGGGCTGTGGGCATCAGGAAGGTCTTCAAGCCCATGGAATTCAAACGAGCCATGGACGAGGCTATGCGCCAGAGCGACGACGGGGTCCGTCAGGCTTCCTTGACCGGAAAGGCTACTGCGGAAGAACTGGTGCGTGCGCAGGGTGGGGCCAACTGCCCTCAATGCGGGCGGCTGGTTCCCCAGGGGGCGGCTTTCTGCGGCTCCTGCGGAACGGCAGCGACCCGAGCTTGTCGGCAATGCGGAACCTCCATTCATGCCGCCTTCTGCCCAGCCTGCGGCACCCCGAACGCCTGACCTCCACCTTCTGAGTCAATTCCAACTTTTCCCATTCGAGGAGCCGATGAGAGCCCATACCTTTGTGTCCCTGATGCTGGTTGCAATGCCCTGGCTGAGTGTCCCGGTCCAGGCCCAGGAGGAGCAGGAGAAACCCAAAGGGATATTCGGCCTGCTGAACAAGCTGACCAACCCTGCCGGAAGCGGGTTCGTGTACAAGGATGTGTCCGGCAAGGAGTGGAAGACCAAGAACTTCAAGCACATTTCCTCGGATGAGGGCAAGAAGTTCCAGGCCTTTCTGGATGAGAAGAAGGGTTTCCGGCACTACACCTTCGGGATGACTGTGGAGGATTTCCTGAAGACGGCCAAGGCGCACAAGGAGAGCTTCCAGAGAGGCGATGGGATCGGCCTTGAGGGTGATGACAGCAATTGGCTCCAGGCTTCGGGGCCTCAGTATCTGAATAATGTCGATGTCACCATCCGGTATGGCTTTTACAAACGGAAGCTCGTCTGGGTGAACATCCGCAGTGGTCATCGTGCCGACATGAGCAAGAATGCCGCCGAACTCGCTTATCAGGGGATTGCCGAAACCTATGGACCTGGGTTGGCGGCTTCCCGCGTCGAATCCAAGGGGATGGGGGACGCCCGTCCTGGGGTGCTCTGGTTCAGTGACAAGGCCGAAATCCACTTCTTCTCTGCCTTCGATCCTTCGGCGGCAAACAAGGCGAAAAGTCGGCTTGATGCTGGAGTCGCTGAAGAGCACCCCGGCAACTTCAACATCGAATTCCGGAGCCGTGACTTGCTCGCAGATTACTACTCAACCGTCCGTAAGAGCGCCAAAGCCGGAATGTAAGGCTGCTGCCCCAAGGAGAGCCTTCGCGATGGGCCGTCATTCGAGTCGAAGTCCGCTGGTCATTGAGCCAGGGGCTATGGAGAAGTTGGAGGCCATCGCCTTTTCCGAGGATGAGTCACAGGCTCGCCGGGAGAAGGCCAGAGTGCTGATCGCCTATTCGAAGGGGCTGCGAATCAGTATCCTGGAGCGGATACTCCAGATCAACCGACCTAGAATCGGTAGGATCCTGGAGTTGGCCGAAGAATTGGGTCCGCTGGAAGCTATGGAAGAGCAGCGTGGCCGGTGGAAGCGACAGAACCGTCTTCTCCAGGAGGAGACCATTTAGCTTGGAACCGGAAGGGAGGCTTCGATGGAGATGGATGAAATGCGGGTTCCCAAGATCATCCGCATGCAGCAGGAGTGGGAGAGGCAACATGCCGCTATGGCAGACAAGGACATTGCCAACACCGAGAAGGAGAGGCCGAAGCGGCGGTCCTCTGGAGGGGTGTATTGCGGTCCCTGGCCGAAGTGGAGGTACCTGCTGTTCCGGCTGACCGGGGCCGCGTGCTTCCTACCACCCCCGTTTGGCCGGGGGTGAGCAAGTCCGAGTCACCGGGGCGACTTCCGAGCAACCTTTCTTTTCGCTCAGCGCACAGCTTTTGCCGTGGTTCCGACTCCCGGCGAACATAGTCGCACAGGAGTCTCCATGATCTCCATGCAGCGAGAATCGGCCTACTGCGCGCCAAATCATGTAAAAGCGCCCAAAAAGTGACGCCGCCGCGAAAAATGTTCTGAAGTTCCTGCTGGGCTACATGGAGGGTTGGCTGCCTGCGGTGAAACAGAAGCGAACCCTGGCCCGGCTCAAGGACGTGGTGCTTGGGTTTGGGCCTGCCAGGGGCGCTCCATGCTGACGAACGCGATCCTGTACCGTGGACGTGAGCAGGCGGACTGGTCAGCCGACTACAAACTTTTCAATCGCTCAGCGATTCAGGTGCCGGTTCTCTTTCGGACGGTGCTCCTGGAAAGCATCAAGAAGCTCCCGGAGGGGGCAGATATCGAGGTTGCGATCGACGTGTCGATTTGAGACATAAGCTTGCCAGAAGGACAGCTTGTAATCCCTTTCACGAGTGGGACAACTTATGGGTCCCAAGACGTTGGCCAAAAATGAAGGGAGAAGGTGGCTGAACGACGATGAGGCCGCTGTCAGGGTGCATAGGATTCACCAAGACATTCGACTCACCTGGGATTACGGCGGATGGAACGACAAGAACCGCCTCCACCATAGAACTGACCCATGTCGATCCCAGGAGTTTCAAACTATCAGGACCAGGTATCTGGCTCCAGTCCGAAGGGAGGTCGCTGGGCGTCAGGATCTTTTTTGACACCTCATTGGGGATATCAATGGCCACTGAAGAGTAGTCCGCTGGGAGGTCGCTGAGGTCAAGGTGTACTAGGGCCTCCAGGCAGGCCAAGGATAGGGTTCCTGCCAAGTAGACTAACCGTGTTCCTTTGTGGTTCCATCGCCCGCCATAGATGCGCGAACCATCCCCGGAGAGGGGGGCAGATAGGTGTTTGGCGCGACAAAGCCGCCAGGCCCGGATCAAGAGAAGATACCGTGTTCGATGCGTCCCAGAACATCCTGGACCGCTTGTGCCCCAATGTCGGTGTCCAGCAGACTCATGGGGGTGACGCCCCCCAGGGCACGATTCTCCTTCTGCATCCAGACCTTGGCCTTTTCGAGGGATCCAAGCGTGTCACTGGCCAAGTTCAGTATCCGGGCAAAACGGAAAACACGTTCTCCCTCTCCGATTGCGAGTCGCCCGGAGGTTTCCTTTCGCCGGGCAAGTGTGCGAGACGGAATGTGCAGGGCGGTGGCGGCTTCCTCCTGAGACATATTGACCTTGCGGATGAGGAGGGCCAATTCGCTAAAAGGGAGGCCCTCCCGCAGTCGGTTGATTAACCGGAGCTGCGTTGGCAGGTCCTCAGACCGGGCTTCTGCGAACCAGTCCAGGGTTACGGCTCTGCTCATGTTCCCCTCCGATGTATGCCATCTGGCATAATTATTGGAGCATATTGGCTGAATTCAAGAGGCAGGCCCTTTTGCGCCATAGCATCTGCTTGAATTCCACGGCTGGTCGGGAACCCTGATACAGCATTTTTGGACACCATATGCTTTCACCTCTGTACAAGTGGCCAGGATATGGTTCTTTCCTAGGTAGAACCCACCCCGGAATTGGAGGTGTTCTGGCCTGCGGTAGACACGTTGTGTTTCTCGACGCGGACAAGATATGATTCACGGCACACGAGGATACCGGGCTCACGAAGACGGGTCATAAAATCCCCAAGTGCGGTACATGCACGATCGTCTGGCTCCGAAGTTCATCCAGGGGGCTGTCCATCAGGGGCTCCCATTCGGCCTGGCAGGCCGGGCAGATGGCCAGGTGGGCTCGCAGATACTGGCGTTCCGGAAGAGAGAGGGCCCCCCGCCAGAGGCGGAGGGCGAGATCATCGGCCTGGGGGCAGCTCATCGCCTACCTCCCTGCAGGGAAAAGAAGTGCTCGCGGAGCTCCCGGAGGGCCCGGTGCACCTGGCTCTTGAGGGCAGACACGGAACAGTCCATCAGGTCTGCGATCTCGGCGTAGGAGAGTTCGGTCTGGCGAGTGATCAGGAGCAGCTCGCGCTTCTCGGGGGCAAGCTGGCTCAAGGCGCGGTCCAGTCTTTCCAGGTCCTCGGCGAGGAGAGCCAGGTCGTCGGCCCGGTCCCCGTCGTGGGGCAGGACTTCCTGGAGCCCGTCCAGGGAGGCGTGGTGCTTCAGACGCTTGCGATAATCCTCGTATGCGTTGCGGGCGATACGCCACATCCAGGGGAGGAAGGGGGCGCCCAGCTGATAGGAAGCCCGGTGGCGGAGGATCCGGTGGAAGACCTCCTGGACGAGATCCTCGCTGGCCGGGATCTCCTGGGTCATCTGCCGGAAGAAGTGGAAGAGGTGCAGCTTGTGCCGTTCGAAGAGGAAGGCAAGCCGCCCCACCTGGCCTGCCTGGACCTGGCTCATGATCATCTCGTCATCCCTGCTGGGGTCTCCCTGGGGATGACTACCGGCGACCTCGGCATCGGTCGCAGGGAACTCGGGAAGGGCGTGCTTGGAAGATGTCTGTCTGGCCGCCCCTGGAAATGAGTGTTGGTTCATGGTGCTCTCCCCGCGCCACCTGGCGCACCCTGCCGAGCAGGGCAAGGGGCAAGAGCTCCTGAGGTGCGGACCGAGGAGCTTATTGGGGCAGGGGCCACAAAAAGCGGAGCGGGTAGCGCCGATGGCGCCGCCAGCCCCGCAGCAGTGCCAGGGGGAGTGGGGAGAGCCCTGAAGACCTCAAGGGCGGTCGGACGCGCTCAGGAAAACCCCGGCCCAAAAGAGACCTGGCCCTTCGGGGGGAGCTGTGCCCTCAAGGGCCGAGGGGGGAGTGGCTCGATGGTGACAATGGCTCCAGAGATCACAAAAGAGGCGAAATGCATCCTTGGCATTACCTCCAAGGAATGCCTCGTGGTGGGCACTCAGGGTTGGTCGGAGAGCGCACACAGCGGTCATACCCGGAAGGACCGCTCGACCAGCTGGAGTGGCGCAACGGTCAAGTGCCGGCCCACGCCGTTGTGGGCCAAAGGACCCAGGGGGCAACGGTTGGCCTTGCAATAAGCCAATTTTATCACCTACGGCACCCTGAGGGTCCGCTACTCCCGGAAGTGGAAAATTCTGCGCTGATCGGCCAATCGGGCCGAAAATCGGACACATGATGCCAGGTGAGCTCTTTGGGTGGAGCTTGCTCAGGGCCTGCGAAGCGGCGTGATTAATACCATCCCCTGCGGAACTGGGCGCAAGCTGAGGAATATCGGTCCTGCATTCGGGCTCTGCTGTTTCTATGCCATGGTGGTTCCAGTGGGGCTCTGTAATGCTGGTTGAAAAAATTTCAATACCTGATTATCGACGTGTCTCAGCCCAATAGGTAGATATCCGAGGGTGACGAGACTTACGGCCAAAGCCGCTGAGCGTGAATGGACAGAGATTGTCGCACCTCATGCTCGATACTTGTATCGGGGGGAGAAGGGATTCTCCGAGTGGCAAGCTACGATATCCAGTTCCAAAAGGGTCTCTCCCTCCGGGAGTTCAACGGGACCTACGGATCCGAGGACCAGTGCGCGGAAGCCATCTGCAAGGCTCGATGGCCGGACGGCTTCGTGTGCCCCGAGTGTGGTTCCACGCGCCATTGCCGCCTTGGCCGTGGCCTATTCCAGTGCCAGGATTGCCGCCACCAGACCAGCCCCACGGCGGGGACCATCTTCCAGGACACCAAGTTGCCGCTCACGGTCTGGTTCCTGGCCATGCACCTGCTCACCCAGGGCAAGCACTCGGTCTCGGCACTGGAGTTGAAGCGCCAACTCGGGGTCTGTTACGACACGGCCTGGAGCATGAAGCAGAAGATTCTCCAGGTCATGACGGAGCGCGAGGAGGGCCGGGTCCTCTCGGGTCGTGTCGAGGTGGACGATGCCTACGTCGGCGGCGAGCAGCACGAAGGCAAGCGTGGACGCGGTGCAGCCGGGAAGACGCCCTTTGTGGTAGCGGTGGAAACGGATCCCGAGGTTCCAGAAAGGGTGCTCTACCTGAAGATGAAGACCCTGGAGCACGTCTCCAGCGAAGAACTGGAGCCCTGGTTCCGGAAGTCCATCATTGAGGGCTCCCTGGTGCTAACGGACGGATGGAAAGCCTACAACTTCCTGGAAGATGGGTGGGAACACGACGCCCAGAAGTCCCCTGGAGGATGGAAGAGCGCCAAGGTGGCGGCGTTCCGCTGGGTCAATACCGTCCTGGGCAACCTGAAGTGCAACATCAAGGGCGTGACCCGTTGGGTTGGTAGGGCGCATCTGGATCGCTATTTGGCCGAGTTCCAATACCGCTTCAACAGGCGCTTCGACATGAAGTCCATCCTGCCCCGTTTGCTGACGACGGCAGTGAGGACTCCAGCTATGCCCCAGGCGCTTCTGAAACTGGCATGGATGGACAAGACGGCGTAATCCCAGGATGTTTATTGACCTTCCTTCTTGGGGGGTGGGAGAGGTTCTCCCCGGAGCATCGCTAGGCGACGCGCCACCACGTTGGGGTAATCCTCAACCAACTTCATGTACAAGGCTTTGGCTTCAGGCGTGTCATCCACGGAGTAGTCAAGGTTGCTCTTCCTCGGCTGAGAGGAAGGCTCTTTGGGCGTCTGGTTCGAGTTGTTGGACATGGAAGGATTCCTTCAAAATGCTGGTGATGCCAGCGAGGTTATTGATTGGGTCGTTGAGGTCTGAAGTTGCGAGAGCGGCCATATCGTCAGAAAAACACTGGTTCCTGGCATCATAGGCCGCGAATCCAATGCCTTCTTGTCGGATCTCTTCAATTGCTCTGAGGAAATTGATCGGGGCAGCCCGGTGAAGGAATGCCTGATCTTTCGATGGGACAACACGGGAATCAGCCTTGGACCGAGAAACGGTTCTCGAAACGGCTCCCGCGACATCTCCGCCGACATACAAAATGTCCACATTGCACCCTTTGCGTGTTGCCACGTTGATGGCCTCCAGCAAAGCCAGCCAGTTGGCTCCATTGGAGTCCAGGACGGTATTGACTTGCCCCGCATGTTTCTCCAATAGTTCCTTTGCTCGTGTGCTTTTCCCGATACCGGCTGCTCCAACCATGGCGACCACCGTATTGGCTCCAGTACTGGAGTTGCGAGCTACACTTGCTTCGTAGAGATCCACGGCAAGGTAGTTCATGTCTGCAAGATCCAGTGTGTGGACCAACTGAGGATTGCTATAAACCGAAGGAAGTAGGGTTACGAAGAGATCCCCATTGACGATCCTTCCGTCCATGGATTCTTCGAGTCCCGCATAGGCTTCAAAGACCTGCTGGCGATTCTGTCGAGCCCATTCCATTTCCTCGTTGGCCCGAGCCTGCAAGGTGGAACGAGACGAAGGAGGGATTGGCGAGACGGAAAGGGGCAAGAGAGCGAGGTCGTGGGTGTAGTTCGAATCACCCTCTGAGCACTTTCCGGGATTGCCTCCCCCAGGTTCTTCAGGATCAGAGTGCGGATCGCCATGGGTGTTCTTAGGTCCCCCTGGTTTCATCTATGGCCTCCGTAGGTTGGTGGACTGGATGACGCGACGCATCTTCTCGTAGATATCGCCACGATCGCCATCTTTGCGTATTCCAACGCCGATGATGATGACTTGGAGGGACGCGGTGTCCACCATATAGACGAT
The DNA here is from genome assembly GCA_017859955.1 of Holophagaceae bacterium. Lineage (GTDB taxonomy): Bacteria > Acidobacteriota > Holophagae > Holophagales > Holophagaceae > Holophaga. The sequence continues at coordinate 9,425 of JAFNAB010000043.1, read as the reverse complement.
GCGATACCGCTGGCCAATGGCTCGGATGCTCCGAAACCCGAAGAGATCCCGCAGCAAAGCCTTGCCACGGGACTCCGGCGATTCCGCAAGAGAATCAACCATGTCGGCAAGCTTCCTTTGAACTCTGCGGTCCTGGATTTCCGCCAGCATGTCAGCGGCTTCATCGGTGTAGAGAACCTCGTAAGCCTGTTCCATCAGAGCCCTAGGAGTTTCCGAACGTCAGCCGAGGTCTTTGTCTTCCCCGTTTTGGCCTGCTGAACGCTCTTGGAAAGGCGCTGGGAAAACGCCTGATCGGAAAGGATGTCGAGTGTTTCCACCAGGGACTCGTACTGGTCATACCCCATCGCCACCATGACGGGTCTTCCCCGCTTGGCAATCGCCAGGGGTTCATCTTCCACGACCTCGGGAAGGGAGAGGAGATTCAGTCGGGCTTCGGTGATCGTCATCTGGCGCATGGTGCCTCCTGCTCAACCAAGTGTACATCTGGGCGACCATCTTGCAACCCCTTGGTCAAACCAAAGTCTAAGCTCTGGCAAAAGCCAACAGCTTTTCCATGCGCTAAGCGTTTTTCTCTAAACTCAGGGAGTTGGACCCATCCAGGTATTCCGATCTCTTCGGTTTAGGCTGAGTCACGTCGATAATCAGGTTTCAATAAAGCAAAACACTAAGTCTGTGGAATGATTTTCCATGCATAACATTCACCATCGAGCACAAAATCTAGACCTCGAATTCTATTGATAGATTTATCCTGTATGGATAGTAGCTTGTTCACAAGATGAAGAAGATTCTTGAGGCTGGGTTGACTGGGGTCCGTTTCTAAAAATGCGCTTACCATTTCGGACAAAATACCATCTACTGGAATTGTGGTATGCAGATATCGATGAGCTTGTGCGATGAGAAACGCATGGAGAAACCTGTCTTGGTTGCTTTTGTTTTGTATTGAGTGCATTGTTTTTTTAAAATTGTCTGTAAACCACTCGACTTCTTTTAAAAATGGAATCCTTGCAAGGGAATACTCGATTTCTTCGACAAACCAATCGCAGGATGCAGTGAGAACAGAGGTGATATCAAGAATGTCCTGTTGCTTGGTTCCTATCGCAAAAATCGGCGTTAAAAAGCATGGATCGCCATGCTCACTAAGGTGTGCGTGGCATAACTCGTGAAGTAAGTTTAGACCATTTGTTGGGTCATTTTGGGGAATTTTTATAAAATGAGTTTTGGTGTAGATGTCAGAAATAACTTCACACTTATTTGACCCTTTTTGGATATTAACCTTCCACTGAAAACCATTTTTAAGCATGTTGGAAGCACGATTAATTATTAATTTATCATTATCTGCTGGATTCGCCTTTTTTCTTTGCTTTGATTTGGCCATCAGCGTTCCTCCCCAAAGTGTTTCTGGAATTGATGGGGTTATTGTATGTTCCATGTTTAGTTTTTAAACCAAAGTTTTGCATCTGTCAGGCCTCAAAAGAAACTACCCCCCCGTGGCGACAAAAGAACTGAACCCCCGTATTGACTCATCAATGAATCTTACCGGGGCAGAAAATTGAGTTTTCAATAGATCGCCATTCAGGCTCAAGGAACCTTGACCAGGGCAACCTCACCTTAGATTGCCTGGGAGAGGATATGGCAACGCAGGGATGCGACCAGAGCGTTCCCAGGGGCACTGAACGGTGGGGCCGACAGCAGTCGGCCCTTTGACTTCACCGGGAGTGCCTGTCGCGTCAAATCCCGGGGTGAGGCCGAAGGCCGAGGGGCAGAGCCCCTTGATCTCTCTGGTTCAATCGGACTGTTCCTGGTCCAACGTTGCACCCCCGAAAACCAGTTGTTTGGCATACTGGCACCGCCATTCCTTGACCCTGCGCTGTAAGGTTCGGATTTGTCTATTGGAGATCAACTCTGGGTAATCGTGCCGGAGTCTCGCCATCAAAGCTGCTGTTGTGGTTGCTGGGTCGAGCTGGAGCCAAGCTTCGACATGGCCCCAAACCATCTCCACAGCCTCGTGTCTCGGTCGACCCATCGGGGCCCATTCCTCTCGGGGCTTCCGGCCCCTTCCTTTTTTGCGGAAGGGCTTTGAATTGTCTCCCTGCCAAAGGGTTGAGAGACCTTCCAAAAATGCCTGGAGGTCCGGAGGGTCTATGCCAGCGGCTTGTTCGGGTTGGGGCCCCGCCAACTGGCCAAGGTGCCGTTGGATGCGCCGCATTTCCTCCAGGAGACTCAAAGGGTCCAGATCGAGGACGGTTCTCGCCAACTCAGCCTTCCTGGCTTCAGGGAAGCCTTCAACCCCCATCAACCGTTCGCAAGGCGTCTTTGGCGGGTGGTAGTGCTTGATGATTCGGGCCCCCAAGCGATGCTTGGAGGCCAACTTGAACGATGGCTGAAAGAAATTTACAAAATTTCGGGCCACCCCATACAGGCGGTTAACGGCTTCTGTGGCCTCCGGCCCCGCGAGGCGGTCATATCCCAGGAGTCGACGCACGATGGCCCCATTTTTCTGTTCCACCCATGCCTGGTCGTTTTTGTGGAGAGGCCTGCCTCTGGTGAACACAATGCCTCTGCCACTGCAATAGTCGAGCATGGGTTCGTTTAGAAATTCGCTTCCATTGTCCACATCGATGCCCAGCAAGGGGAACGGTAGGAGGACTGTGACCTTTTCGATGGCGTGGATGACCAGAAGGCAGGAACGGAACGGCATCGCCAGACACTCGGTCCACCCTGTGGCGATATCCGTGAAGGTGATGGAGTGGACAAAGTTACCTTCTGAGGAGGGTCCGCCGTGGGTCACCAAATCGACCTGGAGGAAACCTGGAGTCGGTGTCCCCCAATCGGCGAAGGTCCGAATAGGAACTTGGGGTTTGACCATGGAGGAAAGATTGGCCCGCGGAATCCTTCGCTTCTGGACTCCGTCCCGAGTCGATTTGAGAAGCCGATCAATGGTTGCGGCACTGGCTGCCAGCAACCGGGCCCGAACTCCCGGGGCTGGTTGCAGGTGACCATGCCGTTCAAGGGAGTCTAGTAGGAGGGGGATGAGGGCCTTGAGCCGTTTCCCACATACACGGTCAGAAGCTTCCCATAAAATCACCAAGGCCTCCCTGACGGCCTCATCGTATACACGGAAACGCGATTTCGGTTGCTTGTCAGTGAGGGCTGAATCCCGGGTGAGGATTTGGATGGCATGCTTCCTGTGATAGCCCGTGAGTGCCACAAACTCATTAAGGATCATTGTTTTCTCGATCCTCGTCACCTTCCGATAGCGATCCCGTAGGACCCGGACCAGTTCCTTGCGAGCACTCTCACTCAATGGCTTGTCCATTCCCCAACACCCCGCCAGTTATAATTCGGTGAGGCAACGGCCCGACAGGTTTCATCCAAGGTAGGCCCTCTGATGAGGCAACTGGGGCTTTGGGTAAGAAAATGGGCGAGGCAATGCGCCCCCTTCGCCAAGGAGGAGACATGGCGTACAGGGAATAGGCACGCTTACCGGAGGAGCCGGGAGAGGCGATGCTGGAGCAGAGGGATGTGCAGGGCATCTTTGCGCTTAGGGCGCGAGAATGGGGCATCAAGGCCGTCGCCCGGGAGTTGGGAATCGCGCCGAACACGGTTAGGTTCTGGGTTCGGCAGAGGGAGGATGGCCCTCGCCCGACGACCGGTAGGCCGAAGGCTTTGGAGGCTTGGCTGCCCGGGGTGAAAGGCCGATTCATGGAAGGCATTCACAATGTGGATGTCCTGCGCCAGGAACTCGCGGAGCGAGGAATCCTGGTCAGCCTCCGGACAGTAGAGCGGGCGACCGAGGGATTGCGGCGGGAGATCCGGCACCAGGAACGGGCCACTTTGCGTTTCGAAACGGAGCCCGGATAGCAGCTCCAGGTCGATTTCGGGGAGTGCTGGCTGGAGGTAGCTGGAGAACGCGCGAAGGTATTCGTATTTGTGGGCACCCTGGGTTATTCGCGAAGGACATACGCTCAGCTCTTTCCAGGCCTGTGTCAGGCCCACTGGCTGGAGGGCCTGGAAGGTTGCCTGCGGCACTTCGGTGGAGCCCCCAGGGATTTCCTGGTGGATAACGCCCGCGCCTTGGTGAGTCGCTGGAAAGGGGAGGCCCCGGTATTCCATCCCGGGTTCCAGGCCTTCTGCGACCACTATGGCATCCGCCCCAGTGCCTGCCGTCCCTATCGCGCCCAGACCAAGGGCAAGGTCGAGAGCGGGGTCAAGTATGTGAAAGGCAATGCGCTGGGACGACGAAGCTATCCAAGCTGGGATGCGTTGGAGGCGCATCTGATCTGGTGGATGCGAGAGATCTCCGATGAGCGAATCCACGGCACGACCCATGATCGGCCCCGGGAGCGGTTCGAAGTCGAGACCGGGAAGTTGGTGCCCCTCATGGGCGTAGCGCCCTATCGCACCTTGCGGCGAATGAACCGAAGGGTGGGCCTGGATGTGCGGGTGCAGGTGGATACCAACCGCTACAGCGTGCCCTGGGAGTTGGCGGGGCAGACGGTGGACCTGGAGATTGAAGGTGGCCAGTTGGTGGTGAAGTGGCACGGCAAGGCCATGGCGAAGCACTTCCTCCACCCTGGCCGCCACCAGGAGGTGGTGGATCCCCTGCATCTGGAGGGGTTGGTGCAACGCACATTATCCTCTCGCGGAGGCGAGGGGGGCGTGCGGTCCATGGATGCCTACGTCAGGGCGGCGGGAGGTGAAACATGGTAGATCCCTGAGTAGAGCGACTGGAGCGGCACCTCCTCCGGTTGAGGTTGATGGGCACCAAAACCCGTCTGGATGGCCTGCTGGAAGAAGGTGCTCGCAAAGAGATGAGCTACCTGGACTTCCTGGATCTCGTCATACAGGAAGAGGTGAGCGAAAAGGACACCAAGCGTGCTCGGCTGGCCCACGGGGCCGGTTTGGCCTCGAACCGCTGCGACTCATCGCCTCCTGGCGGCAGCGCTCGCCGCAGACGCGCTGGATCACCTGGTAGTCGTCCTGGGAAGCCAGCCCGACCCGAATGAGCTGGTGCCTCTGTTCTACTATGATCCAATCATTGTGGTGGCATGTGGGCGGAAGTTCGCCCGTGCAATGAGTCGGCACCCGGTCAGTGTGATTTCGGTGGGCCAGGGGATGCTCAGGGTCTCCCAGGCGGCGCCGGGCACGGGCCTAGGCTTGGGTCTGGGTAGGGCCCCTGCCCTCGCGCAGGGGGGCCAGGGCCTTGGCCAGAAGGCGGACCACTACCGTCCCATCGTTGGCCAGGGGCGGTGCATGGCGTCAGGAGCTTTGCCCCAAGGCCCCCGTCGCCACGGTAACTAAGGGGATGACGAGCCTAGATGCTCCCTGTTCAATGATGAGTGGGATAACTGATCGGAGAGCGGGGATAAGTCAAATGGTTGGTGTCATGGAGGCGCGGCTGCCAAGTTGATCATCCACGACCAGCCGGCCTGTAGGCCAAATGGCCGTCGCTGCGGTTTCAGTCTAGTTGACCTGTTAGCTGTCGCCAGCCTGTTGGGTATCGCCGCTGGGCCACCGGCTCTGGCTCTGGGGCGCTCGCTTTGCTGTTGGTCCCCAGTTCATGCTCTGCTGTTCAATCCTCCTCCCTCGCCTTCCCCACTCTGAATGTCTTGATCTTGGGTCTCCTGGCGAGGGTGAGGCCTTTGAGAAGATCCGCCGCCAGCTGGGCTTTCCGTTTGCCCCCGATCCAGGGGCGATCATCGGGCCAGAGCCAGTGGGCGAGGAGTCGGGCTTGGTGGCCGGTGATGACCCACATCTGGTTCCGGGTGCCGGGCGCATCGGAGGGATTCTTCGGGGCCCAGATGAACCCCAGGCCGGGAAGACCCAGGGCTGCCCCCACCCGCTGGCGGAGATTCTGGAGGAGCTGCGGGGCATTCGAGTAGAGCGCCAGCTGGGGCGTGTTGGTCCCGCAACGGGTGACGGTGCCATCGGTGTCGATGAGGCCTCGAAGGAAATCGGGGAGGTAGGCGTCGGGGAGTCCCGGCGGCACATTGATAGCCGCGTCCTTGGGCCCCGGGGCCGTGAGGCCGAGGCGGTGGAGCAGGGCAGGGGTGGCCACGGGGGAAGAGAGGGAGAGCGCCACGGATTTGCCGGGTTCTCCAGGGGTGCTTCGCTTCACCGGACAGATCCTGGCAGGGTCCGCTTTGACGGCTCGGCATACCGCCGCCAGGACATCGCGGTCACGAGCATCGAGCTCAATGACCACGCGGTTCGGCTGGATCGTGCCATCACCCGCAATGACGCCCAAGGCATAGGCCATTCCAGGGGACCACGCTCCCTGCCAGACTCGCTCATTCCAGTTCGCAGTCCCTTTCTTGCGGGAGCTCGGCAGCGCCGAGGCCGGGGGGAGTCCGGGCGGCTCCGGGCGAGGCCCCTGGGGGAGGAGGCCATCGAGACCCAGACCATCGTAGGCGGGGAGCTTCGCACGAAGGGCCTCAAGGCCGGGAGGGCAAGGGAAATGGGAGATTCCTCGAGGATTGGTGGCTTCGGCCGCTTGGGTGGCCAGCTTGGCTTGAGCCGTTGCGACGGCCATCGCCTCCTTTCGGCAGCACTCGCCGCAGATCCGCTGGATCACCTGCTGGTCGTCCTGGAAAGCCAGCCCGGCCCGGATGAGCTGACGGCTCCGCTCCACCGTGATCGGGTGGTCGTGACGGCATGTGGTCGAAAGTTCGGCCATGCAGTGGGCTGGCACCCGGTCGGTATGCTTCAGGTGGGCCAGGGGCTGCTCGGGGTCCCCCAGGCGACGCCGGGCCCGCGCATAGGCTTGGGCCTGGGTGGGCACCCAGCCCTCGTGCAGGAGGGGCAGAGCCTTGCTCAGGGGGCGGACGACCACAATTCCGTCCTCGGCCAGGAGGGTCGCATAACGGGTGGAGTTCTTCCCCGAAGCCCCTGCGACCACGGTGACCACGGGGATGAGGAGCCGGGTGGATACCTCCGCGACAAGCTGGACCTCCCCAAGGGCTTGGAGCCGCATCTTGGTGAGGACCTGCTGGACTGCTTCCTCCGGAGGGATGGGAAGGCACTTGAAGGGGGCGTCCAGGGGAAGGGACACCTCCGGCCCGCCAGCCGATTCTGGCTTCTGGTGAGGATCGCATTGGGGATCCAGGTGGGACATGGCTGCCTCCGATTCAGTCGGCCTCAAGGGGCCGGCGGTGGGCTTTCAGCAGCTTCGTCCGAAGGGTTCGGGTGATCTGCCTGCCAATACCTACTGGGGGATCTCGAGGTGGTCGCAGACTTTCTGGAAAAATCTGGTTCTTGACTGAGCACCTGGGAAAGCAACTTTTGATCTTGAGGAATGGGCAGGGGGCATTGCGGAAGCCATTGGCCATGTCCTCAGCGTCAATGAGGAGCGTGCATCAGCCAGAACTACCCTTGCGCATTCAACAGGGGCGAGGCCCAGGGGAGCTGTTCAATGGCTTCCTGCCAGCAATGAGCGACAAGTCGGCAAAGGCAGTGAGAGCAACGATCAGGGGCTGGATGCTTCGGAGAAATTGGACTATCCGGACCCTTGAGGAGATTGCTCAATTCACCAACCCCGTCGTGCGTGGGTGGATCGCATACTATGGCCGGTTCTACCGATCAGCATGCATCCATGCGCTGGAGCACCTGAACCTGGCCCTCGTGAGATGGGCCATGCGGAAATACAAACGTTTCCGAGGGAAATGGGGGGCCGCCTACCATTGGTTAGGTAGGATTGCAGCCAGGAACCGAACACTGTTCGCGCAGTGGGAATTCGGAAGCAGACCATCGGCTGGACGGTAAGAGCCGGATGAGGCGAGAGTCTCACGTCCGGTTCCGTGAGAGGGTGGGGGTGAAATTCCCCCGCCCTACTCGACCCGATGAAGCCAATCTCAAAGCCGAAGACCCAAGCGCAGCCCATGATCGGGTGGAGCCTGGAGATGGTGTTGGACTCCAGCCAGGAGCTCTACCGTCTGGCCCAGGTCCTGGATTGGTCGGCATTGGAGCAGGAGTTCGGGACGCTGTATTGCGCTGACAATGGCAGGCCCGGCGTTCCCATCCGCCTGATGGCAGGCCTCCATCTCCTCAAGCACACCTACGGGGTATCGGATGAGCAGGTGGTGGCCCAGTGGGTGCTGAATCCCTACTGGCAGTTCTTCTGTGGGGAGGAGTATTTCCAGCATCAGCTTCCCATCCATCCCAGCCAAATGACCCGGTGGCGCAAGCGGATCGGCGAGGCTGGCATGGAGAGGCTGCTCCAGATCACCATCGAAGCCGGGAAGCGGACGAAGACCATCACCGAGCGCAGCTTTGAAAAGGTCATCGTGGACACCACGGTCCAACCGAAGGCTGTCCAGCACCCCACGGACGCTCGGCTGTATCGAAAGATCCACGCGGCTATGCTTCGGATTGCCGAGGCGGAGGGACTGGAGCTTCGCCAGAGCTACCGGAAGTTGATGGAGCAGGCCTACCGAAAACACGGCGGGCACAGCAAGGCCAAGCAATTCAAGCGGGCGACCAAAGTCCTGAAAAGCCTGAAGACGATGGCGGGCCGGGTCATGCGGGACGTGGAGCGCAAGCTGAGCCCGGAGGCCTTCGAGGTTCACAAGGGGACCATGATCCTGGCCGAGCTGGCCCTGGAGCAGAAGCGGAAGACCAAGCACAAGGTTTACAGCCTGCATGCCTCGGAGACGGAGTGCATCGGCAAGGGGAAGGCTCATCGCCCCTACGAGTTCGGCGTGAAGGTCAGCTTGGCTGTGACCCACAAGGAAGGCTTCGTGGTGGGCATCCAGAGTTGTCCCGGAAACCCATTTGACGGGCACACCTTGGACGGCCAACTCGACCAAGTGGCGCGCATGGTCGGCAGACATCCCAAGCTAACCTTTGTGGACCGGGGATACAAGGGGCACGGAGTGGAGCCCGAGAAGAGCCGAGTGCTGATCAGTGGAACCCGAAAGCTCCCCTACCGTCTGAAGCGCGATCTGCGGCGGCGGGCAGCCATCGAGCCGGAGATTGGCCACATGAAGTCCGAAGGACTTCTCGGGCGGAATTTCCTCAAGGGGATGCTGGGCGATGCCGCCAATGCGCTGCTCTGCGGTGCCGGGCACAATCTGAGGAAGATCCTGGCCCGCCTCCGGGCGCTTTTGTACTTACTTTCAGGCGACACCAGGAGAGCCCTGGAAGCTCTCCTTGCCGCGTTGGAGCCCCTGAGCCTCCCCCAACCGGTCCTGATGGCCTCCTAAATCACCATAAGGGGTTGTTCAGGGCCGACCAATTAGGAATGTGTATTTGAGCTAGCGACAATTGCAAATGTGTTGCTTATGATGACTTTGGGCGGAGGCCCCTGTGGGAAACTCATAGCGTTTTCCAGCCGTAGGCCGAGGGAGGCGGGACTCCTGTGGGAAGGGGGGCGCAGCCCAGTTTTCCATGGGAATTCCGCGCCCGAGCAGGGGCCGGAGCCTGGGGAC
>JAFNAB010000042.1 GCA_017859955.1 Holophagaceae bacterium | reverse complement strand
GTCCTACACCGACAGATAGATAGCTATTGTCTCATCTCTTCCGGAGTCATCCATGCGCGCTTCCTGGCGTCTGGCTTTGGCCCTGGGGCTGCTGCCAGCGGCCCCGGCCATGGCCCTGCCACCGCCCACCCTTGCCGAACCCAGCCCCGACCCGCTCCTGGCCTCCCTGATCCGGGAAGCCCTGGCCCAGAACCCTGAACTTGCCAGGAATGCGGCCCTGACCGAAGCCGAAAGGGAACGCATCCCCCAGGCCGGCGCCCTCCCCGATCCCTCCCTGTCCCTTGGCCTTCAGAACGATGGCTTCAAGAGGCTCCAGATCGGACGGATGGAGAACAGCTACTATCAGATCGCCCTCACCCAGGGCCTTCCCTGGCCCGGCAAGCGGGGCCTGCGGAGCGAGGTCGCCCGCCTGGGCGCCGAATCCCTGGCGGCCCAGAACAGCCGGACCCGCCTCACCCTGGAAGCCGATGTGAAGCGCGCCTATGCCTCCCTGCTCCTGGTGCGCAGCCAGCTCCGCCTCCTGGAGACCCAGACCCTCTTCCTCCAGCAGGGAGAGGCCATCGCCCGCACCCGATACGAGGTGGGCCAAGGCTCCCAGGCGGACCTGCTCCGGGCCCAGTTGGAACGGACCCGGCTCAACCAAGCCCGGTTCAGCCTCCAGAGCGAAGAGCGCACGGCCCTGGCCGCCCTCAACCGCCTGCGGGCCCGGCCTTCCGCCACCCCCATCCCCACGGAGCGCAGCTTCGAGGATGGGACTCCCCAGGCCATTGATGCCCGGGAGCTCCAGGCCAAGGCTGAGGAAACCAGTCCCGAACTCCGGGCAGCGGCCCTGGGCGTGAACCAGGCGGAACGCAGCCTGGATCTGGCCAAACTGGATCGCCGCCCCGATTTCGCCGTGACCGCCGCCCTTATGCCCCGGGGAGGTCTGGATCCCATGTGGGGTCTGGGGGTCTCCATCTCCCTTCCGGCCTGGTCCAAGCAGAAGCAGCACCATGCCGTGGCCGAACAGGAACAGCGCCGCCGCGCCCAGGGATCAGACTTGGAGAACCAGAAGCTGCTGCTGCGGCAGCGGCTGGAGGAGCGGGCCGCCCAGATGGACGCTGCCCTGGAAACCCTGACCCTCTATCGTTCCGGCCTGCTGGTCCAGAGCGAAGCCAGTTTCCGGGCCACCCTGGCCCAGTACGAAGCGGGGCGAGTGCCCTTCCTGTCGGTGCTGGAGGCCCTGAAGGGCTGGATCTCAGACCAGAGCGGCCTGCTCCAGGCCCAGGCCCAGGCCCTGGCCATCCAGATCGCCCAGGAGGAGCTGAACCCGGGTCCCACCCCCCCCATCGGCGCCACCACCCTGACAGCAGCCCCCATGGCTGCGGGTGGGGGTGGAGCGAAAGCGAGCGGGGCCTCCCGGACAGAAAAGGCCGTCAGTGGCGGCGATAGCGGCGGCAGCGCCATGAAGACCATGTGAGGTGCGGAATGATCAGCCAAATCCGAGCAAAAAAGATCACCACGAAGCACAGGAGGAGGAATGAGAGGAAAGAAGGGCTGATTCTGCGTTATCGCTGTCCATCGCCGTTCATCGCTGGCCCATTTTAATTTTGCTTTGATGCTCCTCATCGCCACGTGCAAAGCCTAAGCAAGCAGCGCGTTCGAAAAGCAAGGATCAAAAGCGGGTTTCGCCAGCGATGGACAGCGATGAACGGCGATAAAAGACAAAAACCAACTGGACCTCCTGCACTTCGGGTTACCCGACGGACTTCTTTTTGAAAATGAGATGACCCATGTCCTCTGATCCCACTCCCCGCAGAATCCATCCCCTCCTGATCGCCATCATCGCCCTGGCCATCGGCATCGGTGGCACCTGGCTCGCCATGCGCCCCGGGAAAGCCCATGCCCATGAAGCCCCGGCCGCTGCCCCGGCCAAGCAGATGTACCAATGCCCCATGCACCCCCAGGTCATCCAGGACCACCCGGGCGACTGCCCCATCTGCGGCATGGCCCTGGTCCCCATGGAGGGTGCGGGCAGCACCGGTGCGGGGCACGGCACCGACACCCACGCCGTGGTCACCATTGATCCTGAGCGCCAGCAGCTCATCGGCCTCCGGACCGAAAAGGTCGCAGAGGCCCCCCTGGGCAGCGAAATCCGGGCCTCGGGCCGGGTGGCGGTGGACGAGACCCGGGTCCGCAAGGTGAACATCAAGGTCGAAGGCTTTGTGGAAAAGCTCTACGTCGATTTCGTGGGCAAACCCGTGGCCAAAGGCACCCCCCTCTTCAGCCTCTACAGCCCCGAGTTCGTCAGCGCCCAGCAGGAATATCTCCTGGCCCTCAGGACTCAGAAGGCCTTGGCGGGCGGTTCGCTCCAGAACAGCGGCGGAGACCTGCTGGAATCCGCCAGGCGGCGCCTCACGCTCTGGGATGTGCCCCAGGAAACCATCAGCCGCCTGGAAAAGAGTGGAGAGGTGCAGCGGGCCCTGACCCTGCGCTCCCCCCTCTCCGGGGTGGTCACTGCCAAGAACATTGTCGAAGGCGCCCGCCTAACCCCGGCGGACATCCCCTTCGAGATCACGGACCTGAGCCGGGTCTGGGTCCTGGTGGACATCTACGAGGCCGAACTGGGCCGCATCCGGGTCGGCATGACCGCGGAGCTCAGCACCCAGGCCCTGCCGGGCAGGACCCTCAAGGGCCGAGTGGCCTTTGTGGATCCCCTCATGGACCCCAAGACCCGCACCGCCAAACTGCGCCTGGAGTTCCCCAACCCCAAGGGAGAGCTGAAGCCCGAGATGTTTGGTGAGGTCCTGCTCAAGGGCCAGGGACGCAAGGGCCTGGTCATTCCCCTCGATGCGGTGCTGGATGCCGGCAGCTCCAAGGTGGCCTTCGTCGCCCTGGGAGACGGCAAGTTCGAGCCCCGGGTGATCACGACGGGCACCACCTCCGGTGACCAGGTGGAGATCAGTTCGGGCCTCCAGGCCGGGGATGAGGTGGTGGTCCGCGCCAACTTCCTGGTGGATTCCGAATCCCGCCTCAAGGCCGCCCTGGCCCAGATGAAGGAGGGGCGAAAATGAAAAAACAGAATTCAACCACGAAGACACGAAGGACACCAAGAAAGCACGAAGAAAAACCAAACAGAATCGAATTATTTAATATCTTATTTTCCCCTTCCTTCCTTTGTGCACCTTCGTGTCTTGGTGCCTTCGTGGTGGAAGCATCTTTTCCCCCGGTGCAGCCATGAGTGGCCACGTCGGCTACGACCCCGATCACCCGACCCTGCTCCAGCGCATCATCCGCTTCTCGGCGGAGAACCGCTGGCTGGTCATCGCCGCCTCCCTGGTGCTGCTGGGCATGTCCTTCTGGACCATGCGCAACATTCCCATGGACGCCCTGCCGGACCTCAGCGATACCCAAGTCATCGTCTACACCAAGTGGGACCGCAGCCCCGATATCGTCGAGGACCAGGTCACCTACCCCATCGTCACCAGCCTCCTGGGGGCGCCCAAGGTGAAGGCCGTGCGCGGCCTCTCGGACTTCGGCTTCTCCTACGTCTATGTAATCTTCGAGGACGGCACCGACATCTACTGGGCCCGCAGTCGGGTGCTGGAATATTTATCAAAGATTAATACAAATCTTCCCCAGGGGGTCCAGCCGTCCCTCGGCCCCGACGCATCCTCCGTGGGCTGGGTCTACCAGTACGCCCTGGTGGACCGCTCCGGCAAGCACAGTTCGGATGAGCTGAGATCGCTTCAGGACTGGTTCCTGCGCTACGGCCTCCAGAGCACGCCAGGGGTGGCCGAGGTGGCCACCGTGGGCGGCCAGGCCCGGCAGTTCCAGGTCCAGGTCAATCCCACCAAACTGGCCTCCTACCGCATTCCCATCGATGCCGTCATCGCCGCCGTGAAGTCCGCCAATGTCGAAGGCGGCGGACGCCTCGTGGAATACAGCGGCCGGGAGTACATGGTCCGGGGCCGAGGCTACGTAAAGACCACCCAGGACCTTGAGCAGGCGGTGCTGAAGGCGGAGAACGGCACCCCGGTCAGGCTTTCGGAGGTGGCCACCGTCACCCTGGGGCCCGAGATGCGCCGGGGACTTACGGACCTGGACGGCCACGGGGATGTGGTGGGCGGCATCGTGGTCATGCGCCAGGGGGAGAACGCCCTGAACGTCATCGAGCGGGTGAAGACCAAGCTCGATGAACTGAAGCAGGGCCTGCCTCCCGGGGTGGAGATCATCACCACCTATGACCGCTCCGAACTGATCCACAACGCCATCAAGACCGTGGAGCACAAGCTCATCGAGGAGATGATCGTCGTCTCCATCATCATCCTGATCTTCCTCTGGCACATCCCCTCGGCCATCGTCCCCATCATCACCATCCCCGTGAGCGTGGCCCTGGCCTTCATCCCGATGTACGCCATCGGCCAGAACGCCAACCTCATGAGTCTGGCGGGCATCGCCATCTCCATCGGCGTGCTGGTGGACGGGGCCATCGTGGAGGTGGAGAACGCCTACAAGAAGATCGAGAAATGGATTGAGGCCGGCAAACCCGGAAGCTTCTACCAGGTGCGCCTGGAAGCCCTGATGGAGGTCGGGCCCTCGGTCTTCTTCTCCCTCCTGGTGGTGGCGGTGAGCTTCCTGCCCATCTTCACCCTCCTGGACCAGGAAGGAAGGCTCTTCAAGCCCCTGGCCTTCTCCAAGAACTTCGCCATGGCCATCGCCGCCCTCCTGGCCCTGACCCTGGACCCCGCCCTGCGGATGCTCTTCGCCCGGGTGGAGCCCTTCATGTTCAAGCCGAAATGGCTGGCCTGGAGCCTCACCCAGGTGGTGGTGGGCAAGTACTATGCTGAAGAAAAGCATCCCATCAGCGTCTTCCTCCACCGGATCTACGAGGCCCCCTGCCGATTTGTGGTCCGCCACGCCAAGGCCACCATCCTCGTCGCCGTGCTCCTGGTGCTGGGGACCATCCCGGCCTTCCTGGCCCTGGGCAGCGAGTTCATGCCGCCCCTCAACGAGGGGACCCTGCTCTACATGCCCTCCACCCTGCCGGGCCTGAGCCAAACAGAAGCCCAGCGCATCCTCCAGGTGCAGGATCGACTGATCCGCACCGTCCCCGAAGTGGAACGGGTCTTCGGCAAAGCGGGCCGCGCCGATACCGCCACGGACCCGGCCCCCTTCTCCATGATGGAGACGGTAATTATCCTCAAGCCCGAGGACCAGTGGCGGGAGAAGCCCCGCTGGTTCAGCTCCTGGGCGCCGGGCTTCCTCAAGGCCATCCTGCGCCCCTTCTGGCGGGACCGCATCACTCAGGAAGAGATCGTTGCTGACCTCGACCGGGTGGTGCGCCTTCCGGCCATCCCCAACGCCTGGACCATGCCCATCAAAGCGCGTCAGGACATGCTTTCCACTGGCATCCGGACCCCGGTGGGCCTCAAGATCAACGGGGCCGACCTGGAAACCATCCAGCGGGTGGCGGTGGAGGCCGAGCGCATCCTCCAGGGGGTAGAGGGCACCCGCAGCGCCTTTGCGGAACGCACGGCCCAGGGCTACTTCCTGGACTTCGTGCTGAAGCGGGACCAGTTGGCCCGCTACGGCCTCAGCGTGGAACAGGCCAACATGCTGGTGATGACCGCCATCGGCGGCGACAACCAGAGCACGGTCTACGATGGCCGGGCCCGGTATCCCGTGAACGTCCGCTACGCCCGGGACTACCGGGAGACTCCGGACGCCCTGAGGCGGGTGCTCATCCCCACCCCCACCGGCGCCCTGGTGCCCATGGAGGAGATCGCGGACCTGAACTGGGCCAACGGCCCCGCCATGATCCGCGACGAGAACGGCCAGATGATCGGCTATGTCCTGGTGGACTTCGACACCTCCAAGGTGGATGTGGGCACCTACGTCCAGCGCGCCAAGGCCGCCGTGGAAAAGGAGCTCAAGCTCCCGGCGGGCACCAGCCTCACCTGGTCCGGCCAGTACGAGAACATGATCCGGGTGAAGGAGCGGCTCAAGGTCATCCTTCCCATCACCCTGGTGCTGATCTTCGGCCTGCTCTACGCCAACACCAAGAGCGCCTTCAAGGCCTCAGTGGTCATGCTGGCGGTGCCCTTCAGTGCCATCGGCGCCTTCTGGTTCCTATGGATCCTGGGCTACAACATGAGCATCGCGGTCTGGGTGGGCCTCATCGCCCTCATGGGCCTGGATGCCGAGACCGGGGTCTTCATGCTCCTCTTCCTGGACCTCAGCCACGACGAGGCCCGGCGTGAAGGCCGCCTCAACACCCCCTCGGATCTCGTGGAGGCCATCATCCACGGAGCCGTGAAGCGGGTGCGCCCCAAGGCCATGACGGTCTTCGCAGCCTTCATGGGCCTGCTCCCCATCATGTGGAGCACCGGCACCGGGGCCGATGTCATGAAGCGCATCGCCGCGCCCATGGTGGGCGGCCTGGCCACCAGCTTCCTCCTTGAACTGCTTGTCTACCCCGCCATCTACTATCTCTGGAAACGCCATGAGGTGGCAGAGGCCACTACCCCCCAGGAGTCTTCATGCTGACCATCCTCATCACCGCCGCCCTCGTGGCCACCCCCAACCTGAAACCCGCCACGAACACCGTCTGCCCCGTGGGCGGGGACAAGGTGAGCGCCAAGAGCCAGAAGGTCGTGGTGCGCGGTCATGAGTATTACCTCTGCTGCCCCGGGTGCGACAAACTCCTGAAGGCCAATCCGGACAAGTATCTGGAGAAGGATGGCACCCCCAAGAACGCGAAGAAGTAGCTCCCCGGAAGGGGAAGTCGATGCAGACGGGGCCGTATAGGAAGACCTTCTGGTCGGCGAGGGGTTCTCCGTGGAAACGTACCTGCTCGAAGGCGGCGGACATGGAGCGGATGATCGGCGGCGTTTCGGCCCGGTCGAAGCGCGAGGATGCCAGGGTAATCAACGGAGGTGGCACGCCGGTATTCCATGGACCTATTCTTACGCATCATCGCGGCCTTCTGAGGTACGGGAGGCATCTAAGCACCATAGGAGTAATCATGCTGACCTTCCTCATCACCACAGCCCTCGTGGCCACCCCCAACGTCAAGCCCGCCACCAACACGGTCTGCCCCGTGGGCGGTGACAAGGTGAACGCCAAGAGCCAGAAAGTCGTGGTTCGCGGGCACGAATACTACATCTGCTGCCCCGACTGCGCGGGCCCCCTCACCAAGAACCCGGAAAAATTCCTGGAGAAGGACGGCACCCCCAAGAACGCAAAAAAGTAGATCAGCTCCAACCGTATAATTGATCCAGGCCCCTGGGGCCATGGCTGGCCGTACCCATCCAGATGGGAGAGGCATTCACATCTGGATGGGAGCTGTTTTGATGAATACGCCGCTATGGACCCGGAACTTCCTGTTGCTCTGCCTGAGCAATCTGCTGCTCTTCTGCTCCTTCTACGCCCTCCTGCCGACCCTGCCAGTACTGGTGGTGGGTCCCCTCAAGGGCAATGTAGGTCAGGTGGGCCTGGTCATTGGAATCACCTCCATCCTGGCGGTCGTCACCCGCCTGCTCTCCGGCTATGTTTTCGATACCCGGGGACGCAAGCCCATCGTGCTCCTGGCCCTTGGCGGCATCGCCCTGGTCCTGGGCGGGTACTCCCTGGTGGGCACCGTCGCCCTGCTGGTGCTCTGCCGGGCCCTACATGGGGTGGTCTGGGGATTCGCGGCCACCGGCAACCTGACCATGTCCACGGATGTCATTCCGGAGGCCCGTCGGGGAGAGGGAATCGGCTACTTCAGCCTCTCCAACACCCTGGCCATGGCCCTGGCACCCGCCATCGGGCTCTGGGTCATGGCCCGCTGGGGCTTCCGTCCCATGTGCCTGGGAGGTCTGTTCCTGGCCCTGGGAAGCATGGCCTGCATCGCCCTGGTCTCCTACGTGGAACCCCCCACCAGGAAAAAGACCGGAGCCCTGAAGTGGAGCGATTTCTATGAAGCCAGGGTGCTGTCTCTCAGTTTCCAGATCTTCTGCATGTCCTTCGGCTACGGCGGCATCCTTTCGCTGATCGCCCTCCACTTCAAGGCCTTCGGTTCCGGCAGCACCGGTATCTATTTCACCCTTTATGCCCTGACCCTGCTGGCGCTGCGCCCGCTGGTGGGAAAGTTCTATGATCACCGCGGCCCCAACGCCCTCATGGGTCCGGGGCTCCTGGCCCTCTTCGCCTGCTACCTGCTGCTCTACCTGGCCAAGGGCCTGCCCTACCTGCTGGTTTCCGCGGTGCTTCTGGGCGTGGGCTACAGCATCATCCAGCCCATGGTCATGGCCATGGCCCTGCAGCGGGTGGAGGTCCAGCGACGCGCGGCTGCGAACAGCAACCTCTTCACCGCCCTGGACCTGGGGGTGGCAGTGGGTTCCATCCTCCTCGGCTGCCTGGCCGACCGGATCGGTCTGAGACTGACCTTCTTGATCTGTGCGCTGAGCAACCTCCTGCCGGCCCTCAGCTTCTACTCGTTTGACCGGATCAGGGCCCGATCGATGGCATCCACCAGCTCCCTTATCCCATAGGGCTTGTGCAAGAACCCCACGAGACCTTCATCCATCATTTCACCCACGGACTGATCATTGGCAAAACCTGATGCCGCGATGATCAGGGCCTTCGGGCTCAGGCGGCGCAGACGCTGGAAGGTCTCCCGTCCAGAGATGCCGGGCATGACCAGATCCAGAATCACGAGGCGGATCTCTGGACGATGGGCCTCGAAGGCCCGGATCCCCTCGGCCCCATTGGCGGCCTGGAGAACCTGGTATCCCATGGATTCCAGAATACGGGCCGTGGTGCTCCGGATCATGTCCTCATCATCGATGACCAGGATGGTGCCCTCCCCGCGGTGGGCTTCCCGTATTTCCTCACGGTTGGCCTGGCTCCTGGGCATCTCATCCAGGGGCAGGAGAATACTGAAGGCGCTGCCCTTGCCGGGCTGGGACTCCACCCCCAGGGCTCCCCGGTGGGACTTCACAATGCCGTAGACCGCGGAGAGTCCCAGGCCCGTGCCCCGCCCCTCGACCTTGGTGGTGAAGAAGGGTTCGAAGATGCGGTCCCGGATTTCCGCAGGGATGCCGTGGCCGGTGTCCCGGACTGAGAGCCGGACGTAGGGACCGGCCTCGACATGGAATCCCGCAGGATCGGACAGGGCTTCCCGCAGCTGGACATCCTCAGTCTCCACCATCAGGGTGCCCCCGTCAGGCATGGCATCCCGGGCGTTGATGCAGAGATTGAGGAGCGCATTCTCCAGCTGAGAGGGGTCCCCCACCACTTGGGGGTTCCTGGCCCGGAGGCTCTGCCGGATCTCGATACGCTTGTCGACGCTCCTTTCCAGGAGGGCCATGGTGTCCTGGACAATGCGATGCAGGTCCAGGGCCGTGGACACCAGCTTGCCCTTGCGGCTGAAGGCCAGCAGCTTGGACGTCAACTCCGCCGCCCTTTCGCTGGCCTTGATGATGGTCTCCACCAGCTTCCGATGGGGGGCATCCCCCGGGATCTCCTCTGCCAATAGTTCAGCGGAGCCAAGGATGCCCGCCAGCATGTTGTTGAAGTCGTGGGCTACGCCCCCGGCCAGTTGGCCGATGGCATCCATCTTCTGACTCTGCTGGAGCTGTTCCTCCTGAACCCGCATCGTTTCCTGAGCCCTGGCCTGTTCGGTGATATCCACTGCGATGCCCAGGTAGCCCTGAAATTTCCCCATGGGGTCCATCACACAGGTCACCACCATCTCCACCAGGCGCCGCTCCCCGGTCCGGGTGATCCAATGCCAGCGAATCCGCTCCATCCGGTTTTCCCGAGCAAAATGGGCAAAGACGGAAAAGGGCCCCTCCAGCTTCAGCCCCGTGGCCTCCAGCGCTTTTTTCCGAGTCTCCAGTTCCTCCGGATCGTGCCAGAGGAGGGGAGTCTCCCTGCCGACAACCTCGGAGCTCTGCCAGCCCAGGATGCGCTCTGCCCCCGAGTTGAAGACCTGCACCACACCCGCGGAATCCGTCATCACGATGCTCACCTGAGTGGCGGCCTCCAGCAGATTGTGAAGGTAGGCCAAGGCCGATGACAGGGACTCGGTCATGGATTCGGCGATGGACTCTGCCTCCTGCCGCCGGTTCATCAGTGAGCTGATGAGGGCAAAGATGAGCCCACTGGCCAGGAACCCAACGAGGAGGTTCGCCAGGGGTCCCCACTTTTCCAGGGGGTGGACAAAACTGGGCGTTGCCTGGAAACGGATTTTCCAGACCTGGCCGCCGAAGGATAATCTTTCCTCCACATCCAGGCCTGCGACGCCGGTCCCTGGCCGCATCTCCGAGTAGACCGGCAGTTCAGCCCTGGACTCGACGGGTACGACCAGATTGACCGCGACATCCCGGGGGGCAGGGGGCAGCGAGGAGGTGATCAGTTCCCGATAGCGCGAGGCCATGGCCACGAAACCCACCAGTTTGCGCCTGCGTTCCTCCAGGGTGGCGGGCACGCCCCCTCCACGGTAGACCGCCTTGAACAGGAGGAAGGAAAGGACCTGGTCCGATTTGTCCGTGAAAAGGGTCACCCCCCGGGAGACCGCCACGTCGCCGCTGTCCGTCGCCCTCAAGGCCATCTCCCGACGGGCCTCCGAGACATAGGTATCCCCTCCCAGGCGTTTGCTGGTCACGGAATCCAGAGGCGCCATCCGGGTGATGATGACGTAACGGTCCCGGGTACCCTCCGGGAAAATCACCGGTTCCCGCCCATTCACACGCCGCTCCTCGGCGAGAACAAGGGTCCGTTCCTCCTCGGGAAAAGCCCTCAGAAAGGCCATGGTCTCGTGGCCGGGGCAGATCAGGTCCAGACGAAGGCTCTGAACCATCTGCCCCCATACCTCCTGACTGAAAGCACCCCGCCCATCCACCCAAGCCTGCCCAGCGTGGAGATTCTGGGCATAGTCTTCCAGTCGCCGCTGAATGGAGACCTGCAGCTCATGGGTCCTGGCCTCAAAGCGATGGCGCTGGGAACGGCGAATGTAGACGTGGCTGCCGACGGCGACTCCAACGGTCAGACAGAGGCACACCGCCAGCACGGCCCAGGGAACCCAGCGACCCGGGCCCGAAGCCTTTGGCTGTTCCGGTACGTCCATGCCTAACCTCATCTGGGGAAGAAGGCACCCCAATATAGGATCCGCCTCAGGCTTTGGGGATGGATTCCTCACGGGTCTCTTGCTCGTCCTTGGGCAGGCGCCAGACCCAGCGGCCTGTGGCCCGGTCGAAGAGATCGAAGAGGCAGAGCCAGTTGAGAAGGCCCGCCACCATGACATAGGTGGCTCCATACTCCTGGGTCAGGTTGCGGATGGGCTCCGTACCGGTACCCCCGAATAGCCATGCGAAAAGTCCGTAGATGGGACCAACGCCCATTGTGGCGGCGGCCCCCAGGGTGGGCATCCAGGCCAGGGGGGCCACCTGGGGAACGTAGACCCCTCCCTTGGGGCCAGCGCCGCCACCATAGTTCAACTGAAGGAAGGCCATGAGACAGAAGACCATATAGACCCCGAAGAAGGCCTTGGCCCGCCCCTTCTGGCCCAGCATCCAGTAGCCGGCACCAGGGATGATCCAGTTGGCCAGGATGGGCTTCCAGCATGCCTTCAGCGCCTTCTGCCTGCGAAGCGGAAGGGGGAGGCCGGGGATGGAGGTCTCTTCACTCATGGTTATAGATTAACCGGGGACTTGCGTACCGGGGAGGCTGGCCCACAATGCAAGGGTAATCCGGAGCCACCATGAACCACTCCAAGATCCGCCGCATCGCTGTCTGCACCGGAGGCGGGGACGCGCCGGGCCTGAACGCGGTCATACGGGCGGTGGTCATCTCCGCCCTCAATCACGGATGGGAATGCTACGGCATCCGGGACGGCTTCAACGGCATCCTCTTTCCCGAGCGCTATGCCGATGGCGGTGTGCTGCGGCTCACCCGGGAGCGGGTCCACGGCATCACCCACCTCGGGGGGACCATCCTGGGCACCACCAATCGGGGCAACCCCCTCCACTACCCCCTTCGGATGCCCGATGGCACCGTCAAGGATGTGGACCGCACCGGGGAGATCCTCGAATACTTCGCCAAGAAGGAACTGGACGCCCTGGTTTCCATCGGGGGTGACGGCAGCCTGACCATTGCCAATGTCCTTTACCAGAAGGGCCTGCGGGTTGTCGGGGTGCCCAAGACCATCGACAACGACCTGGATAAGACGGCCACCACCTTCGGCTTCGACACGGCAGTTTCCTTCGCCACCGAGTGCCTGGACCGCCTTCACTCCACCGCCGAGTCCCATCAGCGGGTCATGGTGGTGGAAGTCATGGGCCGCTACGCAGGCTGGATCGCCCTCAATGCGGGCATCTCCGGCGGCGCCCACGCCATCTTGATCCCCGAGATCCCCTACGACTTGGAAAAGGTTGCGGCCTTGATCCGGGAGAGGGATAACGAAGGCCGGATGTACACCATCATCTGCGTGGCCGAGGGAGCCAAGCCCATTGGCGGAGAGAACGCTCTACTGGCCAAGGCGGAGGTCGGCCAGGCCGAACGCCTGGGTGGCGTAGGGGAACGGGTGGCCCGGGAACTCCAGGACATGACAGGCAAGGAGGCCCGCTGCGTAGTGCTGGGACACCTGCTGCGGGGGGGAACCCCCACGACCTTCGACCGCCTCGCGGCCCTTCGCTTCGGCGCAGCCGCGGTCCGCGCCCTGGATGAGGGTTTCAATGGCGTCATGGTGGCCCTGGCCCATCCCAACGTGAACTACGTGCCCCTGGAGGAGGTGGCCGGTCGCCAGAAGAATGTCCCCATGGACTGCGACACTCTCCAGACGGCTCGGGATCTGGGAATCATCTTCGGCGACCACGAGGATTGACATGAACTGTCTTCCGAGGGGATGCTGAACCCATCTATCTCGGAGATAATTCATGGCGATCGGTATCCAAACCGGTGGGCTGGTTGACCGCGAGCGCCTGCGCTCGACCGTATCCCTGCTGAGGGATGCCGGCCCCACCGGACTCACCAAGCACCAGATCGCCCGGAAGCTGGGCGGCGTGAGTCTGCGCACCGTCGATCGTGCCATCCAGCTCCTGGAGGAACAGGGGGCCCGTATCGAACGGGTCCGGGCTGGCCGTCCCTCGGTGATCCACTTCCAGATGAAGAAAGGCCCAGGGTGGGATGAGAACATCTCCAGCGACGCCCGCCTGGCCCTCCGCCTCGCCTCCCTCATGCTCGCCCAGGGGGGTGCCCAGCTGTGGCAGGAGAAGATCGACGCCATCGAACGGCTGGCCAGCGAACGCATGTCCAACCGGGACCGACGGGTCTTCCAGCAGCTCCAGGGCGCCGTCAGGGTTCAGGGCGGCGTGGAGGACCCTGTGGAGTCTCCCGAGGTCCTGGAACCCATCCTGAAGGCCCTGGAGACCGGAAAATCCCTGCGCCTGGAATACCGCTCGGCGGGATCAGCCAGGCCCAAGGTCCACGAAGTCGTCCCCGCGGCCCTCACCCATGACCTCTACTCCAGCGGCACCTTCCTCCTGGCCTGGGAGCCTTCGAAGCGGAAGGCCCTGAACCTCCGTCTGAGCCGCATCCTCCAGGCCAAACCCCAGAAGGCCGCCTCCCTCCCTGAGCCCGAGGCCATCGAGCGGGCTGCCCGCTACCAGATCGGTGGCTGGCTGAGCACCGACGAGCCCTTCGAGGTGCAGGTCCGCATCGAGGGAGCCAATTGGGTGCAGTCCATGAAGGAAGCCCCCCCCGCCCTCCCGGATTTCGACTTCCGCCCGGCCAAGGACGGCCTGAGCGCCCTGGCCACCTTCAAGGCCAACCACCCCTCGGGCCCCCAGCGCTGGATCCTCCAGTTCGGGGATGCAGCCGAAGTGATCGCCCCAGAGTGGATGCGGAAGGAGATAAAGGAAAGATTGGAAAAGACCTTGGCGAAATACTGAAAAAGATTCACCTCCAAGGCTCCAAGGCACGAAGAAAAGCGAAAAGAAGAAAAATATGATTTATTAATTTTTTCTTCTTTTCTTGGAGCCTTGGAGTCTTCGTGGTGGATCTTTTTCATTTCAGCCGGATCTGACATCCCGCCACGGCCAGGTAGGCCTCATCGGCCTCCTTGGTGGTGGCCTGGGCCAGCCAGCCCGCCAGATCCCGGAAGCGACGGGTCATGGGGTCTTCGGGCACCGGGGACCAGCCCACCTCGTTGCCCACGATGACGATGGGCCAGGGGGCCGCCTTGAAAGCCGCCAACTGGCCCTTCCAGGCCTCCAGGATGGCCTCGTCCGAGGCGTCCATGCGCCAGCCCAGCCACATGGTCAGGCAATCCAGCATGACCCCGGAGGGGACAGGCTTCATGGCCTTCAGTTCCGCCGCCACATCCCCTGGCGCCTCCAGGGTGCGCCAGGTATCCGGGCGCTCCGCCTGATGGCGCCGCACCCGGTCGGCCATCTCCGCATCTGATGGATCTGCCTTGTAGGTGGCGACATAGACTCCCAGAGGCCCCCAACCCAGGGCCATATCGAGGGCGAAGCGGCTCTTGCCGCTGCGGACGGGTCCGGTAACAAAGACAATTTTTCCCATAGCTCCAGGATGCCTGAACATATCAGGATGGAAAGATGGCAAAAGCGATCTCCGTCCTTGGTTCCGCCTCCGATGTGGGTAAGAGTCTCGTCACCGCGGGTCTCTGCCGGCTTCTGAAGGATTCCGGCTACGATGTGGCCCCATTCAAATCCCAGAACATGGCCAACCAGGCTGGCGTGACCCCCGAAGGCCACGAGATGCCCCGGGCCCAGATCCTCCAGGCCAAGGCCTGCGGGCTGGACCCGCATGTGGACATGGGTCCCGTGCTCATGAAGCCCGTGAGTTCAACGGGGGCCCAGATCGTCGTCCTGGGCAAGGCCGTGGGCCAGCGGGAGGCCAAGGACTACTTCAAGGACACCTCCGAGCTGGCGGCCATCGCCCTGGGAGCCCTGGATCGTCTGTCCGCCAAGCACGAGGTCATCGTCATGGAGGGGGCCGGAAGCCCAGTGGAGCTCAACCTCTGGTCCCGGGACTATGTGAATCTCCGACCCGCCCGCCATGCCAATGCCGCCATCATTCTGGTCGTGGATATCCACAAGGGCGGAGTCTATGCCCAGGCCAAGGGCACCCTGGACCTCCTTCCGCCTGAGGACCGGGCCCGGGTGCTGGGCATCGTGGTCAACCGCTTCAAGGGGGATCTGGCCCTCTTCGAGGATGGCATCCCCCTCATGGAGGAGGTCTGCGGCGTGCCCGTGCTGGCGGTGCTGCCCCACCTGGACCATGGCCTGGACGAGGAGGACCGCCCCATCCGGATTCCGGTGGACCAGAAGCCCGAACCCGGCCGCTTCCATGTCGGCGCCCTGCTCTCCCCCCGGGTCTCCAACACAGAGGACCTCCACCCCCTGCTTTCCGAACCCGATGTCCAGCTCACCTGGATCACGGACCCCAAGCTGGCCCTGGAACAGGACCTCCTGATCCTCCCGGGCTCCAAGTCCACCATCGGCGATCTGGCCCACCACGCCTCCACGGGCATGGCCCAGGCGGTCCGGGATGCCCACGCCAAAGGCACCTGGGTCCTGGGAATCTGCGGCGGGTACCAGATGCTGGGCCGGGAGCTCATCGATGAGGCTGGCAGCGAGGGAGGCCCCTCCAACTGGGAAGGCCTGGGAATGCTTCCCACCCGCACCGTCTTCCGCAGCGAAAAGCTCACGACCGAGAGCCGCTTTCAGAGCGCCTGGCCCGAACCCGGGCACCCCCTCACGGGCTATGAGATCCACCAGGGTCGCACCGAGGCCCTGGGAGGGGGCGAGGCCCTGGCCCAGGGTGCCCAGGCCGATGCCGGGTGGCGCTCCGGCCACGCCGTCGGTTCCTATCTCCATGGCCTGCTGGCGGAGGACGCCTGGCGGGCGGCCTTCCTCAACCAGGTCCGCCAGACCCGGGGCCTGGCCCCCCTGCCCGTCCAGACCTCCGATCCCCTGGAAATCCGCATCCAGCGTTGGGCGGAACACCTGAAGCGGCACCTCCGGCCCGGGGCCTGGGAAGCGATTCTCAACCGGGTTGGGACGCGGTAGGAGACCTTTTTTCGACATCCAGCGCACCAGATTCGGTTTCTCCTTTGCGCGCCACCCTTTCTGCGCCTACCCTATCTGCCGGACAGGGAGGGGCCATGACCCAGGTGGCCTGGATGGATCTGCTAGACGCCTACGACTTCGCCAACCTTGGCGCCGAATACGAGCACCGGGCCTTCATCGACCGGCAGACGGGGCGGATCTACTTCGCCTCCGAGGACGGAATGGCCGAGGATGACCGTCCGGAGCATTGGGAGGACCCGGAGCAGTTTCTCGAACTGCCGCGCGCCCAGGACCTGGAGCTTGGGGTCTACATGGTGCTGGATTTCGTGGCCCAGCAGCTTCCCCAGGACTACGGAACCGTCTCCAACTTCTTCCAGCAGCAGGAATCCTATCGCCGCTTCAAGCAGTTGATGGAGAAGCGCGGGTGCTTGGACAAGTGGTACCGCTACGAGGCGGACATCACCGCCAACGCCCTTCGCTCCTGGTGCCGCCGGAACGGACTGGAGCCTACCCAGCGGACGGTGGGGGTCTAAGGCTAGACTGGTTCCATGGACATCAAGCTGACCAAGGAAACGGAAAAGCGGCTGACCGGCTCACTTCAGCGCTACCTGCGGGAGGAACTGGGGGAAGAGGTCGGCGAGCTCAAAGCCGGCCTCTTCCTCCGCTTCTGCCTGGAGGAGATCGGCCCCAGCATCTACAACCAGGCCATCCAGGACGCCCGGACCTTCATGCAGGAGAAGATCGCCGACCTGGAGAACGTCTGCTACGTTCCCGAGGGGAACCACTGGAAGGAGCCTGGGGTGCGTCGAAGGGGACGCTGAAGCATCGCCCTAGCCCCAGCCCGACCAGGAATGGCAGAGCTGGAGCGAAAGGTCGGCTTCGCTTACTTCTGCTTGGCCAGAATGGCCTCGATCTGGTCCATGATCCCCTCCATCCGGGCCGCCAGGGCACGATAGGGCGCGGGGCTCGCCAGATCCACGCCGGCACGCTTCACCAGTGCGTAGGGATGGTCGGATCCGCCGGCCTTCAGGAGCCCCAGGTAGGTGTCCACGGCCTTGGGCTCGCCCTGCTTGATCTTCAGGGCGAAGGCCTGGGAGGCGGCAATGGAGGTGGCGTACTGATAGACGTAGAAGTTGTAGTAGAAGTGCGGGATGTAGGCCCACTCCACCGTGACGGTGTCATCGATCTTCACGATGCCCTGATCGTGGCCGTGGTAGCGCTTCAGGATGTCGCCGTAGATCCGGGTCAGCTTGTCGCCGGAGAGGGCGCCGCCCTTTTCCACCTCCTCGTGGATGGCCAGTTCGAACTCGGCGAACATGGCCTGGCGGAAGAAGGTGCCCCGCAGCCCCTCCAGGGCGCTGCCCAGGTAGTAGAGCTTTTCTTCGTCGGACTTCGCCACCTTGAGCATGTGGTCCAGGAGCAGGGCCTCGTTCAGGGTGGAGGCGATCTCTGCGGTGAAGATGCTGTAGTCGGCGGTGGCAAAGGGCTGGTGGCGATTGGCCAGGACCGAGTGGATGCCGTGACCCCACTCGTGGGCCAGGGTGCTCACGGACTCGTAGTCGCTGTTGTAGTTCATGAGCACGAAGGGGTTGCCATCGTGGACATTCCCGCTCATGTAAGCCCCTGAGCGCTTGCCGGGCTGGGGGAACACATCGGTGTAGCGGGCGTGGAGGGCCTGGGTGATGTCCTGGGTGTAGGTGGCTCCCAGGGGCTTGGTGGCCTCGATGATCAGGGCCTGGGCCTCGGGGTACGGAAAGCTGCGCTCGGTCTTCACGATGGGGGGATAGATGTCGGAGTAGCGCAGCTCCTTGAGCCCCAGCATCTTCGCCCGGAGCCGGAAGTAGCGGTGGAGCGTCGGCAGATTGGCGTGGGTTTCCGCGATCAGGGTGCGGTACACCGCCTCGGGGATGTCGTTGTCCGCCAGGGCGGAGGCCAGGCTGTCCGGGTATTTCCGGACCTGGGCCCCGAAGCAGTCGGTCTTGATCTGGGAGAAGAGGGCCACCCCGAAGCTGCGCTCGTATTCCTTCAGCTTGCCGAAGAAGGCCTGGAAGACCTTCTCCCGGTCCTCCCGCACCTGGGAGGCCCGGTAACGGCTGTAGCCGGACTGGTCCAGCAGGACCTCCTTGCCATCCGAGAGCTTGACCTTGGGCCAGGGCATGTCGGCGTTGGCCAGGATGCCGTAGAGGCTGGAGGGCGTGTCCGCCAGTAGCCCCACCGCCGAGAGCACGCCCTCGGCCTCGGCCCCCAGGGTGTGGGGAGCGCTGCGAAGGATCTCCTCTAGGGGGAAGCGGTAGATCGCCAGCCGGGGTTCCTGGGCCAGGAAGCCCTTGATGCGGGCCTCGCCCAGGGCCAGG
Organism: Holophagaceae bacterium; assembly: GCA_017859955.1. Taxonomy (GTDB): domain Bacteria; phylum Acidobacteriota; class Holophagae; order Holophagales; family Holophagaceae; genus Holophaga. The sequence goes on along the minus strand of JAFNAB010000042.1, from coordinate 2,625 downwards.
ATCTCGGGCCGCAGGAAGCTGAGGGTCTGGGAGAAGCGGGTGGCCAGCATGTCCAGCTCCTGGCTCCGCTCCAGGCCGGGGGTCAGCTTGGTGTTCTCATCGTGGGCCAGATGGGCATAGGTGTTCAGCCGAACCAGTTCCTTGCGCAGGCCATAGATGGTGTCCAGGGCATCCGCCAGGGCCCGGGGGCTGTCCCCGAGGTGCCCCTGAAGGGCGGGTATCTTCACCAGGCCCTGAGCGAGGTGCTCCTTGGCGGCCCGGTAGGCGGCCTCATCCCGGTAAAGGAGAGAGAGGTCCCAGACATAGGCGGGATCAACCTTCTTCGGCTCTCCCGCCATCGCATCCGGGGCGAAGAAAGAGCTGAGGCTGAGGAGGCAGGTGAGCACAGTCATGGATTTCATGGAAACCGCTCCAGGGTTGCGGGGAAATACCCCGTATAACGATGGTATCCATTCTCCGGCCAATCGGGGCAAGGCACGGACCCGCCCCTTTTGGGTATCCTTCCGCCAGCCCCTCCGGCTTCAGAGTCACCATGCACCTCCTCCCCCTCTCGGTTCGCGACTTCATCACCCCTTTGGTGCCCACGGGCAGCCTGGACGCCTCCCTCTCCTATCAGCTTCAGGAGGATGCAGCCCAGCAGGGCACCCGGCTCCACGGGAAGATCCAGAAGCGCCTCGCCCGGGAGCACGCGGAACTCCGGAGCGAGACGCACCTCCAGTGGAGCTTCGAGCGTCCGGGCTTCACCTGCCTGGTGCGGGGGCGCCTGGATGTCCTCCTGCCCGGAAGCATGCAGCCCATCCTGGAGGAGATCAAGACCACCTACCAGGCCCCGGGCCTCCTACGGAGCCTGGAGGCCGATCCGTTCCACCCCTTCGCCCAGCAGGCCCGGATGTATGCCTGGATCCTGATGCAGCGGGGGGAGCCTGCCCCTAGCTGCCGCCTTCGGATCGTCTCGCTCCTGGATGAGGCCGAGACCCTGGTGGAAGTCCCCTTCGATCCAGAGGCCTTTTCAAGCTGGGTGGAGGCCCAGGTGGACGGCCTCCATCAGGCCCACCTGCGGGCCCTGGCCCGGGCCGCCGAGCGTCGGGAGACCGGGGATGCCCTGCGCTTCCCCTTTCCGGCCCCCCGCCCGGGCCAGGTGCACCTGATGGATGAGGTAAGGGAGGGCCTGGAGGCCGAGCAGCGCCTCCTGCTCCAGGCCCCCACGGGGCTGGGCAAGACCGCCGCGGTCCTCTACCCGGCCCTGGAGAAGGCCCTGGCCGAGGACCTGCGCGTCTTCTACCTCACCCCCCGCAACAGCCAGCACGCTGTGGCCGAAGCCTTTCTCCGCCGCCTGCAGGAGGAGGGGCATCCACTGCGCTTTGTGACCCTCCGGGCCAAGGAGCGGGTCTGCCCCCAGGAGGAGGTGCATTGCACACCGGAGGCCTGCCCCCGGGCCCTGAACTACTACGACCGTCTCCGGGAGTCAGGAGCCCTGGCCCACCTGCAGGCGCTGGGCTGCGCCGACGTGGAGGCCATCCGGGAAGAGGCGGACCGGCACCTCCTCTGTCCCTTCGAACTCTCCCTGGACGCGGCCCGCCACGCCGACGTGATCATCGGGGACTACAACTACGCCCTGGCCCCCTCGGCCACCCTGGTACGCTTCTTCGGCAGCCCCGAAGCCGAGGCCCGGAACCTCCTGCTGCTGGACGAGGCCCACAACCTCCCGAACCGGGCGGCGGACTGGTTCTCTCCGGCCCTGGAACTGGACGAACTGGAGGAGCTGAAGCGGAAGCGCAAGGGCCTGGGACGCGCCGCATCGACCCAGATCGGGCGCTGTCTGCGCCTGGTGGCGGTACACGCAGGAACCCACCGTGTTCTCGAGGTGGACACCGAAGCCTTCCTTGAGGAGGAGACCCGCATCCGCCGCCTCCTGGCCAAGACTGCGGCCGAAGGCAAGGAGCTGCCACCCTCCCATCCCCTGGTGCGCCTCCTGCGCCTCTGGTCCGACTTCTGCGGGGTCCTCCGGGAGCGAGGGGAGGCCCACCTCCTGTCCTGGATCCCCCAGGGCTCGGGATGCCTGAAGCTCACCTGCCTGGACGCCTCGGCCTACCTGGCCGAGCGCTTCAAGCCTTTGGCCGGGGTCCTGCTTTTTTCAGCCACCCTCAAGCCCTTCGACTACTACCAGCGCCTCTCGGGCCTGCCGGAGAAGGGAACCCGGGAACTGGAAGTCAGCTCTCCCTTCTCGGCCGCTCACCGCAAGGTCCTGGTGGTGCCCCAGATCTCCACCCTCTACCGGCAGCGGGAGCGTTCGGTGCCCCGCATCGCCCAGTTCCTGGCCCGGGTCCTGCCTTTGAAGCCCGGCAACTACCTGGTCTTCTTCCCCAGCTATGCCTTCCTGGAACAGACCCTGGCCCAGGTGGAACTGCCGGGCTTCGAGCTCCGGGCCCAGCCCCGGCGCGCCAGGCCCCAGGAACTGGAAGAGCTGCTGCAGTCACTAAGGGGCGAGCGCAACCAGGTGGTCTTCGCGGTCCTGGGGCACCACCAGGACCTTGCGGTGAGCGGCCGAGAAGGGAGAGCTGACTTCCAGAACCCGGGTTCCCTTCTCCGGCAGGCCCGAGAGGCGCTGGTAGTAGTCGAAGGGCT
>JAFNAB010000041.1 GCA_017859955.1 Holophagaceae bacterium | reverse complement strand
GCCACCTCCCGGCCTGATCCGGAAGGGGAAGCCGGATCTCCCCAGCGGTGGGGTAACCTGTATTTTTGCTAGGATCCTTTCCGATGGAATCAATGCGCCGCTTTTTCAAGGAGCACATGCTCCGCTTCGTGCCCTGGATTCTCCTGGCCTCCTTCCTCCTGATGGTGGCGGGTGGGCTTCAGGGAACCCTCACCGCCAGCTTCAAGTTCGTCCTGGAAGCCCTTGGTGTGAGTAGCCACACCCCGGACACCGGTGCCTTCCTCAAGATCTCCCAGGGAAAGCTCTGGCTTCAATCCCTCGCCCCCGCCGGTTCATTCTTCCGCAAGGACCTCTATTTCATCCCGGTTCTCATCGTGGGCCTCTTCTGCGTCCAGGGAACCCTGATCTACGCGGGAACCATCATCATGGTCCGCTGCGGTATCAAGGCCACCCAGGCCCTCCGGGAACGCCTATTCGGCCGGCTGCTGGACCAGGAGCCCACCTTCTTCCAGAAACATCCAGTGGGTGAGCTGCTCCAGCGCTGCCTCGGCGATGTCGGGGCCGTCCAGGGCATCGCCTCCAATCAGTTCGCGGAACTCGTCCGGGAGAGCACCAAGGCCATTGGGCTCCTGTGCCTCGTGCTCTACATGAACTGGAGACTGTCCCTGGTGATCTTCGTCGCCGCCCCCCTGGTGATCCTGCCCATCCGGCGCCTCAGCAAGCTCATCCGGAAGGTCAACCACGGAAACCAGGAAGCCTCGGCCATGCTCCTCCAGCGCATCAAGGAGGTCTTCAGCAACGTCCGGGTCGTCATCGGGTACGCCCGCGAGGACTATGAGGTCGAACGCTTCCGGCGTCAGAACCATCAGTTGTACCGCCTGGGCATGAGGAGTGCCCGGATCTCGGCCCTTTCCAGCCCCATCATGGAAATCGTCGGGGGACTCATCCTGGCCATCCTGATCATCTACGTGGGCCGCATCGTGGAATCGGGCCAGATGTCCGGCACGGGCTTCGCCGCCTACCTCATGAGCGTCTACGCCTTCTATGACCCGGTTCGCCGCCTCACCAAGCTCAACAACGAAGTTCAGGCCGCCCGGGCCAGCCTGGACCGGGTCTACTCCATCCTGGATCGCCAGCCTGAGATGCACATCGCCGCCGACCCCAAGCCCGTGCCCACCCACCCGGAGGTCCTGCGTTTCGAGGAGGTCCGCTTCAGCTACGAAGGCCGCAATGGACGCAATGAGGTCCTGAAGGGCATCAGCCTGGAGGTCCGAAAGGGCGAAACCGTAGCCCTGGTCGGCGGCAGCGGTGGAGGCAAAACCACTCTGGTGAACCTGGTACCCCGCTTCTTCGACCCCACCGCCGGACGCCTCACCCTAGACGGAGTGGACATCCTGGATTTCAACGTAAGGGACCTGCGCCGTCGCATCGGCATCGTCACCCAGGAGACCCTGCTCTTCATGGACTCCATTCACGACAACATCGCCTATGGATTCCAGGCCAGCCGGGAGGCCGTGGTGGCTGCAGCCAAGAAGGCCCACGCCCATGACTTCATCGCTGCCCTGCCCAAGGGCTATGACACTCCGCTGGCGGAAACCGGTTCCACCCTCAGCGGGGGCCAGCGCCAGCGCATCGCCATCGCCCGGGCGCTGCTCCAGGACCCCCCCATCCTGATCCTGGACGAGGCGACCTCGGCCCTGGACACCGAGAGCGAGCGGGCGGTCCAACAGGCCCTGGAGGCCCTCATGCAGGACCGCACCACCCTGGTCATCGCCCACCGTCTGTCCACGGTCCAGAAGGCCACCCGCATCTGCGTCCTCAAGCACGGGCAGATCGCCGAAATGGGCACCCACCAGGAACTCCTGGCCCTCCAGGGCGAATACGACCGACTCCGCAACCTGCAGTTCCAGGCCTGACATGAAACGCTCGGATTTCTTCTTCCAGCTGCCGGAAGAACTCATCGCCCAGACTCCCGCCCCCCAGCGGGATGGCGCCAGGCTTCTGGTGGTGGACCCCAGGGACCACAGCATCCGCCACACCAGCATCCGGGAGCTTCCCGGGCTTGTTCCACGTGGAACCCTGTGTGTTCCCAATGATGTGAAGGTGCGCCACGCCAGGCTCTTCCTGCGGCGTGCCGGGGGCGGAGAGGGCGAAGCCCTGCTGCTCCGGGCCCTCCCGGACGGCAGCTTCGAGGCCATGGTCCGCCCGGGCTCCCGCCTCAAGCCCGGCAAGACGGCCCAGGTGGTGGATCCTCAGAGCGGGAGCCCCCTGGCAGAGCTCCTGATCGAAGAGACCCTGGAGGAAGGCCTGCGCCGGGTGCGGGTGGTCCAGGGCGGGCAGCCCCTGGACTGGGACGCCGTGGACCGTATCGGCCGCCTGCCCCTGCCCCCCTACATCACCCACCTCGCTGGCGAGGAAGACGAGGGCCGCTACCAGACCGTCTACCGAGCCGAGGAAGGGGAAGCTGTGGCCGCCCCCACTGCAGGCCTGCACTTCACCGAAGCCCTCATCGACCAGCTCCGCGCAAGGGAGTGTCAATGGGAGCCCGTACGCCTCCATGTGGGCCTGGGCACCTTCCGCCCCATGACCGCAGATCACCTGGATGGCCATGTCATGCACCAGGAGCGGTACGAGATCCCGGAGTCCACAGCCCAGGCGCTGGAACCCGTCCTGCGGAACAGGAAGCGTCCGCTCATGGCGGTGGGCACCACCAGCCTGCGCACCCTGGAGTCCGCCTGGGACGGGGAGCTCCTGAAGCGCGGAGGCTCCACCCGTCTCTTCATCCGCCCCGGCTACCATCTGAAGACCGCCGACCTTCTGCTGACGAACTTCCACCTACCGGAAAGCACCCTCTTCGTCCTGGTTTCCACCATCCTTGGCCTGGATTTCGCCCAGGAAGCCTACGCCGAAGCCATCCGGGAGCGCTACCGCTTCTTCAGCTACGGCGATGCCATGCTGATCCTGAACGCCCGGTAGCTACTTCTTCCGGCCCTTGGCCTTCGGTCCATCCTTGGGTGCCGGAGCCCCGCCGACCAGGGCCTGACCGTTCCCCAAGGAGAGTTCCCACCCCAGGCGATCCCCCTTCTTCAGGCCCAGACGGCGGATGGTCCCGGGAGCAAACTCCACGAAGAACCTTGAAGGCTGGGTTCCCCCGTAGTTGGGGCAGTCGTTGCCGAGCACCGGAGAACATGGGGGCACGTTCTCCGTCATCTCCACGATAGTCCCGTCTGCCAGGGTCCAGACCACGTCCAGGGAGATGAGGCAGTTCTTCATCCAAATCGCGTGGTACCCATCCTCTTCGTAGAGGAAGATCATGCATTGATCCTTGGCCAAGGATTGCCGGTACATGAGGCCGCGAGCCCGGTCCATGTCCGTCCTGGCGACCTCGGCCTGGAAACGCTGACCTTTGGCGAATACGGCCCCGGAATCGGTGGCCCCTCCGGGGACGGCGAGCATCAGGCTCAGGAGGAAGGCAAGCATGGCAACTCCAACACAAGATCTCAGGATAACGCCTCGAGACAGTCAGCGATGCGGTCCGCATCCTCGGAGGTGTGCCAGCCATGGAAGGCAATACGGAAGTAGCCCTCGCGAACGGAGGGATGGATCCCCAACGCCGTGGCCTCAGACAGCATCCGGAGCATCCCCTGCACCCCCCTTCCCTCATGGTGGAAAGCCAGGATGGGGCCAAGGCGATCCGCCCCCAGGAGAGCCTTCAGCCTGGCGGCCTCGGCACCCCAGGCTCCCCTGGCCAGGCGGTCCAGAAGGTGGACCTGGAGTTCCCGGATATGGGCCTGGATGCTGTCTACACCCACGGCGTTCAAGGTCCTGAGGGATTCAACCAGCGCCGCGCAGGAAAGGATGTCCGGAGTGCCGGGTTCCAGACGACGCCCATCGGCGAGCCAGGCCCTGTCGAAGTCCGTTGAGGAGCGGCTGAAGTCGCTGCCTTGCTCCACCGACAACCAACTGCCGGTGGGGGCCAGCCTGGGCCTGAAGGACGGCGCGGTCCACAGGAAGCCCAGACCCTGGGGGGCCAGGAGCCCCTTGTGCCCCCCAGTGGCGAAGGCGTCCACCCAACTGAGATCGGGCACGGCGCACCCGGCCCCCTGGATGCCATCCACCACAAAGGCAACCCCCTTGGCGCGACAGGCCTCCCCCAGGCGACGCAGGTCCAGTTTGAGGCCGTCCTGGAAGCGGACCCAGGATAGGGCCAGCACCCTGGTGCGGGGACCCAGGGCCGCCAGGATCCGGCCTTCGGGGTCATCGGTGACCTGGGGGGCTGATGAATCCCATGACCCGACCCCGGCTCGGTGGCCTTCCCAAAGGGGCACTTCACGGAAACACACCCCCCGAGCTTCCAGTGCCTTCCAGGGCCAGGCATTGCTGGGAAACTCCCCCAGGGGTGCCAGGACCTCGTCCCCGGCCCCCCAGTCCAGGGCCTGGGCCAGGGTGACCAGCCCGGAGGAGGTATTGGGTGTGAGGCTGATGTCTTCCAGGGACGCTCCGATCGCCCGGGCTGCTTCCCGGCGGACCGCCGCCGGAAGCTCCAGATCATCCCGCTGGAAGTCCACGGTCCAGGGTTTCAGTTCTCTCTCGAGATAGGCCTGGACGGCGCTGGCCGAAGCCCGCGGGATGGGGCCGTCCGAGCAGTGCTGGACCCAGAGCAGCCCGGGCTCCAGCTGAAGCAGGCCCGGGTCCAGGGGGGGCTGGGTCACGCCGAGGGGCCTTCAAGGAGGGCCTTCAGGCCGACAGGAAAGGCAGCTTCAGCGGCCTGCTTCACGGCGTGGGCGTACTGCTGGATCTCCCACTGGGCGTGACCATCCGTGCGCAGGCGCACGAAGTGAGCCACGGCCTGAAGGCTGGCGGTCCAGTAGACCTCGGAATAGAGGCCCACCGGCAGGACACAGCGGGCCTGCTCCCGGCAGACGCCCATGCCCAGAAGTTCTTTGTAGTTGGCCACACTGGCCTGGCAGGTCTCCAGGTAGAGCGCCATGGCCCGATCCCGGTTCGCCTCCTCGATCTCCCCTTCACTCCCCTGCTTGTTCACCTTGGCCTGCTGGCGGAAGATTGCGGGAACGTAGAACTCGTTCTCGGCGAACTCGACATAGCGGCCGCTGATCTCGTTGAACTCCGACCCGATCCGGTGCTTCATCCACTGCCGGAAGACGAAGATCGGAGCCTTCACATGGAAGGTCAGGGCGGTATGGCGGAAGGGAGAGGTGTGCTCGTGGGCAGCCAGGTAGCGGATCAGCTTCTCGTCGCCCTCATCCAACACGTCCTTGCGCTTGCCATAGGAAACCCGGGCCGCATTGACGATCGAAAGGTCCGACCCCATGTGATCGACCAGCTGCACAAAGCCGCGATCCAGGACGGGAAGGGAAGGATGGGACATGGGACCTCCAGGGTTGTCCCCAGATTATCCCATCAGACCTTGAAGAGCTGAACCCGGCCTTGGATCTCCTCAGCGAGCTGATGCAGGTCCGCTGCGGTGCGTGCCACCTCATTGGTGGTGGCGGACATCTGGGTGATCGCGGAAGCTATGGCCATGGACTCGTGGGAACTCATTTCGACCTGACGGGCCACCTCGGCACCGGCCGTGGCCTGTTCCTGAGTGGCCGCCGTAGTCTGCTTCATAACGCTCGCAAAGATTTCCAGGACAGCCCGAATCTGATGGAGGTTTTCCACAGTAGTGCCGACGGTTGTGCCTCCTGTGCGGATGGCGACATTAGCCTCGTTGATATACTGAGCGATTTCTTTGGCCGAATAGCCGCTTCGCTCCGCCAACTTACGGACTTCTTCGGCAACCACGGCAAAGCCTTTCCCGTGTTCCCCGGCCTTCGCCGCCTCAATGGCTGCATTGAGTGAAAGCAGATTCGTCTGTTGGGCGATTTCCTGAATCACTGTAACGGCCTTGGCGATCTGGCCCGCCGTCTGAGTGATGCCTCCCATGGCTGCCTGAGTGGCCGCCCCGGCCTGATCACCCTGCCGGGTGGCCTCCTGGGCCTCGCCCAAACGGTCCAGAGAAGCCTGGGCACCGCGGTTGACCTCTTCGATGGAGGCCGAAAGCTCCGTCACAGCCGCCACAGTTCGCTTCGAGGTGACCTGCTGTGTGTCAGCACTTCTGGCAATTTCAGCACTGGTCGTGGCCATCTGCTCCGCCGAAGCCGAGAGCTGAGTGGCTCCACTGGCCAGCCCTTCCACACCTCGACGCACCCCACCAAGTACGGTTCTCAGTTGTCCAGCCATCCGGTTGAGCGTCTGACTCATGTCTCCAAACTCATCTGTGGACAACACCTTGGCCTCGACCCGAAGATCCCCGGCTTCCACCAGTTCCAGACCCCTACGGAACTCGATCAAGGAGTCCATGATGCTTTTGAAAAGCATCCACCCTAGGGTCAATCCGAGGGCCAACACAACGGCGACCACTGTCCACCCCGCCACAGCGTTTTTGACCATGGCATCCCGACTCGCAGCCCAAGTCCCAAGAGCCTCAGCCTGGAACCCGGCAGTCAGCTCTTGGAAGCCCGTGTCCAGGGTGGATTTCTGCTGATGCTGCATCTCATTCAGGAGCGAGGCGACCAAGGTCAAGTCCTTCCGCCTCGAGGCAGGAAGGAGGCGCTGATCGCGAAATGAACGAAAGCTCTGGATTCCCTCCACGATCCGAGCACTGGCAATTTCAGACCGAGGGACCGAGAGATCCTTCTTGAACTCCTCAATAGCCTTGTTCAAGGCCACATCACATGAGGCCATATCCTGCTCGATCCCAGTCTGGCCAGAGGGCGATGCCGTACTGTGCACCCCACAAAGGAAGAAGGCCTGAGCCTGGAGGCGCCTGACTTCCACCATTTTGGTGAGAGGAAGGTAATCGCCTTGGTACATGGCCCCCAGATTAAGAGCGCCCTGCCGGGCCTCCTTGAATGCCAAGCTGCCGAAGAGGAGAACAGCACTGCTCAAAAAACCCAGTACCAGAATAAGTTTCATCCGAACAGACAAGTTCCCGAACCATACGATGCGCATTATTCCCCTCTTACCGTTGAATTACTTTTACCCTGATGGAGATACAAAATGATACAACATCATTTTGTGACAAGCGATCGCATTTCTTAGCCCGCCTCCGGAGACCATATCTTGGACTTGCCTTCCATTCCTGAGAGAATGACTGGCTTGGCAGGCGAGCAGGGAGCCCGGTCGGTGTACCGGGTTCCCGCCCTGCCCTTCTGGAGGCCGATATGAAATTCTTTCTGGATACCGCCAACATCGATGAAATCCGCCGCATCAACGAATGGGGCATCCTGGACGGCGTGACCACCAACCCCTCGCTGATCGCCAAGGAATCGGGCAAGCCCTTCGTGGAGATCATCAAGGAGATCTGCGATATCGTGGACGGCCCCATCAGCGCCGAGGTCATCAGCCTGGAATCCGAGGGCATGATCAAGGAAGGCCGCGAACTGGCCAAGCTCCATAAGAACGTGGTCGTGAAGGTGCCCCTCACCGCCGAAGGCCTCAAGGCCACCAAGGTCCTCTCCAGCGAGGGCATCAAGACCAACGTGACCCTCTGCTTCTCCGCCACCCAGGGCCTCATGGCCGCCAAGGCCGGCGCCACCTATGTCAGCCCCTTCGTGGGCCGCCTCGACGACATCGGCCTGGATGGTCTGGACCTCATCCGTGAACTGGCCGCCATCTTCGAGAACTACGGCCTCGAAACCCAGGTTCTGGCCGCCAGCATCCGCCAGCCCCGCCACGTCACCGAGGCCGCCCTGGCCGGTGCCCACGTCGCCACCATCCCCACCAAGGTCATGGAGCAGATGGTCAAGCATCCCCTGACCGACAAGGGCATCGAAGGCTTCATGGCCGATTGGAAGAAGAGCGGCAGGTAGACACCAGTCTTCAAAAGCAAAAGCGGGCCCCACGGGGCCCGCTTTTGCTTTTGGGAGGAAGGATCAGTAGGCGGCGTTGATGACGTAGGTGGCGCCAGCGGCGGGCACGGTGACCTTGGCTTCGTCGAACTTGGGGGCGCGCATCTTGGGCCGGGGATCGTTGGTGCAGCCGAAGCCCTCCTTGGGGATGCCCATGAAGTTGGTGTCCATCTTCCCGTTGCCGTTCTCATCGTGGGTCAGATTGAAGGCACAGACGCCGGGGGCAACATTCTTGAAGACCACGGTGGCGGTGTTGCCGCTGATCGAGGCCACCTGCTTGGCAGCAACCTTCTCCATCTTGTCGGGGAAACCGCCTCCCTGGGTCCAGTAGCCGACAATGACCTGCCCCTTGCTGCTCTTGAGCCCCTTGATCTGGATGGTGACATCGCCGGCCACCAGTGAGGCGCCGAGTGAAAGGATACCCAGTGAGAGAGCAAGCTTAGTGATGCCCATGAGGACACTCCTATGATTTGGATGGCCCGATCCATCGGGAAGGAGCCTGGTTGGTTTGGGTTGGTAGGGGGAGTCTAGATCAACAATTTTTATGCTTCAACCCTATTTTTCGCATGGGTGATGCCCGACACAATTTTCAGTCCGAGCTGCCAGATAAGACCGTGCCGACCGAGCTAGACTGAATTTCCTGGAGTTTCTCAATGCCCGTCAATATTCCCCACGATCTACCCGCCAGAAGCGTCCTCGAGCAGGAAAACATCTTCGTTATGTCGGATCTGCAAGCGGTCCACCAGGACATCCGCCCTCTGAGGATCGCTCTCCTCAACCTGATGCCCACCAAGATCCAGACCGAGACGCAGCTCCTGCGCCTCCTCAGTAACAGCCCACTCCAGGTGGAGATCACACTTCTCCACATGGACACCCATGAGTCCAAAAACACGCCCCAGGACCACCTGGAGACGTTCTATAAAACCTTTGGGGACGTAAAGAACCAGAACTTCGATGGTCTGGTGATCACGGGCGCGCCCGTTGAGCAGCTCAAGTTCGAGGATGTGGACTACTGGGGAGAACTGGTGAAGGTCATGGAGTGGGCCAAGACCCATGTCTTTTCAACCATGCACGTCTGCTGGGCAGCCCAGGCCGGACTCCACTGGCACTTTGGCGTGCCCAAGCATGGTCTCGGCAAGAAGATGTTCGGCATCTTCCCCCATCGGGTCCTGGATGAGCGCGAGGCTCTCCTCCGGGGCTTCGACGAGGTGTTCCTGGCTCCCCACTCCAGACATACGGAAGTCCGCCGGGAGGATCTCCAGGGTATCCCTGGACTGAAAATCCTGGCCGAATCCGAGGAGGCCGGTGTCCTGTTGGCTGCGACTTCTGACGGGCGCCTGGTCTTCCTGACCGGACACCCTGAATATGACCGCCTCACCCTCAAGAGCGAGTACGACCGGGACATTGAACGGGGCCTTTCCATTGAAGTCCCCAGAAACTATTTCCCCGAAGACAACCCCAGCAAGGAACCCCCCCTGACCTGGAGATCCCACGCCCACCTGCTTTACGCCAACTGGCTCAACTACTGCGTCTATCAGCGTACGCCCTTTGATCTGGAAACCTTCCGGCCGTCCGGCGAAGACGCGGAGCGCAGCTGATTACATGGAAAGGCCCGGGCCCCTTCCGGGTCCCGGGCCTTTGGCGGAACACAACTACCTGAGCGTGCTGGAATCGATGTCGAAACGATCCGTCACCTTCAAATAATTCAGGCCCCAGATATCCCTGGCCAGGGGGGCCTGACCAGCGGCCTTCACGAGTTGCTGCCCTTCCGGGGAAAGGGCGAAGGCCAGAAAGCCCTTGAGTGTGGGCTCCATCCCCTTCTTGGCATCCTTGTTCACATAGACGTACAGGAACCGTGAATAGGGATAGGCACCGGAAGACACGGTATCCGGCGTGGGCTCAACACCAACCTCGGAGCCGGGAGGAGCCACCGGAACGGCCCTCAGCGAGGCGAAGACTTCGACCAGGTTGGCGGTGCAGATCCCATAGGGATCCGCAGCCAAGGCCTCGGTCATGGCCATGGCGTCGGGCATGAAGGGGGTTGGCTGCTTGGGAGGTGTAGGGGGCATGAATAGCATAATCAGCCCCATCACACTGGAATCCATGGTGCGCGAGTAACGGTTGATCGGCCGATCCGCCCAGCCGGCCGCCTTCACCCCCGCATCTCCCCAGGTCAGGATATCCCTAGGCCAGCCCATACTGCGGTCGGCACAGAAGATCGCTTCGATCTGAGGCAAAGTCAGCTTCTTGATCGGATTGTCCTTGTTCACCACCCACACCAGCGCATCCATGGCCACGGCCACCCGGGTCGGGGGATAGCCCCATTTGGCAGCGAAGGCTGATACCTCCTCCGGGGAGGCATCCCGGGCGAGGAGGGCCATCTGGATGTTACCCGCCGTCAGATCCCCGAAGGCCTTGTCTTCCCCCTGCACCCGGACGTCGAGGGAGAAACCCGGCACCTTGGTCTTGTAGATATCGCCCCAAAGGCCCATGGCATACATCAGACATTCCCCCCCCCCGGCGATCAAAGGCTTTGGAGGAGGGGGGGCCTGGGCAGGGAGGAGATTGGCCATACCGAGGCAAATCACCGTTATGACAGCCTTGCACCCGGTTCTCATCATCTGGATCCCCATTCATTCACCCCTGGATGTATCTGACGCCCGACGGGCGTAGGCTGTTGCATTAAACATATACTAATTATTACAAACCCAGCCAGGCAAGTTCCTTTTCTGGATGACTGGGAGGCCAGACACCATAGGTCCCTCAAACTCTCGGGACACAGGGAATTGCGGCAAGGTCAGGAACTGTTCAGGGATTATAGCTGCGACCGGATTCAAGAAGCATCCAAAGTGGTCAGGGCTTGCAGATTTTGCAGGCCTTGTAGCCATCCTTCACTGCTTCGGCCTTGGACGGGAAGCTGGCCTTGTTCTCATTCTTGATCTTGCCCGCCAGCTTGCAGGTGGGTTTATGGAAGACCTTGGACTCCTTGTTGGCGGCCACTTCGCCGACCGCAGCGGCAACCTTGGCCGTGGCGGCATCCTTGCCCTTGCCCACCGACTCGGCAGCCTTTCCCTGGGTCTTCTGGTTGACCTTGTCCGCCGCCTTTTCGGCGCCCTGATCCCCCTGGGCCTTCACTTCGGCCTTCGTCCTGGTCTTGGCCTGGTCCACCAGGGAGGGCGTCTGGGCGAAAGCCAGAGAGCAGGAGAGCAGGAGAAGGGCGGGAAAGAGTTTCATGGGGTCCTCCAGTGAAGTTCTGGCGTCAGACTGCCCAGCCTCCTGGATCCCGTCAAGACTTGGGGCATGGGGGCTTCGGGTTAGACTCGGTGGAACCTCTCTCAAGTGAGCCCGCACCATGACCCTCCACAAAGCCTTGTCCACCCTCTGCCTCCTCGGCGGTAGCCTCCTCCAGGGCGCCAGTGGTGCGAACCCATCCGTCGAGGCCTTTGTCCAGAGGATGGTGGAGCGCCACCATTTTGAAGCACTGCCCCTGACAGCTCTCCTGCAGCAAGCACAACCCCAGGAAAGGGCCAGGGACCTGGTGAAGCCCCCAGCGTTGCCGGTCCAGAAGAATTGGCAGGTCTACCGCTCCCGCTTCATCGAGCCCCATCGGATCAAGGCCGGCATAGCCTTCTGGCGCGGGCACCGCGACACGCTCGCCAGGGCCCACCGGGATTACGGCGTACCGGAAGAGATCATCGTGGGCATCCTTGGGGTCGAAACCATTTATGGGCGGAATACCGGGACCTTTCCCGTACTGGACACTCTCATCACCCTTTCCTTCAACTATCCCGAGGCCCCTAACAAGGCTGGACGAAGCGCCCTGTTTCTCCAGGAACTGGAGGCATATCTGGTATGGTGCCGCGATTCCCGCCAGGACCCTCACCATTGGAGGGGCTCCTATACCGGGGCCATGGGCCTTCCTCAGTTCCTCCCCAGCAGCATCCAGAAATGGGCTGTGGATTTCGATGGGGATGGTCGTATCGATCTGCAGGGAAGCCCGGCAGATGCCATCGGAAGCGTTGCCAACTACTTGAAAGCCCATGGCTGGGAGCCCGGAAAGCCTGTGGATCTGCCCCTGCGAGGCAACCTGGAAGCCGCCGCCGCCCGAGCGGACGGAGTCCCCGAGCTGGGGCCGAGCCTGGGAGAGCTCAGGAAGTCGGGAATGCTGGTACCCCAGGGATCCCAGTCCCCCGAGACCCGAGTGATGCTGGTGGATCTCCCCAGCCCGGACCGCCCCACGGAGTTCCGAATCGGGTTCCGCAACTTTCAGGTGCTCACCCTCTATAACCGGAGCTTTTTCTATGCCACCGCCGTTTCCGATCTCGGGAAAGCAGTGAAGGCTCGCATGAAGAGCCCCCGACGCGTCAAGATTAGACATCGCCAGGGAAAACCATGACCCAGTCCCATGCCAGGCCCCTTGACACTCTGCTCCACGAATGCCGCAAAGTCATTGTGGGCCAGCCTTTGCTCCTCAATCGCCTCCTGTTGGCCCTCCTCTGCCGGGGTCATGTGCTCCTGGAGGGCCTGCCAGGCTTGGCCAAGACCCGCTCCATCAAGACCCTCGCCTCCGCGAGCCACATGGCCTTCCGGCGCATCCAGTTCACTCCCGACCTCCTGCCCTCCGATGTCATGGGCACCCTGGTCTTCGACCCTAAGGCCATGACCTTCACCCCCAAGAAGGGCCCTGTCTTCTGCAACCTGCTCCTGGCGGACGAGATCAACCGGGCCCCGAGCAAGGTCCAGTCCGCCCTTCTGGAGGCCATGGAGGAGCGCCAGGTCACCCTGGGGGAAGACAGCTTTCAGCTCCCGGAGCCCTTCCTGGTCCTGGCGACCCAGAACCCTCTGGAGCAGGAGGGTACCTTCCCGCTGCCCGAAGCCCAGATGGACCGATTCCTTTTCAAGATCAAGATCGACTACCCCAGCGTGCAGGAGGAAGTCGAGGTTCTCCGCAGAGCGGATGGTAAGGAAGAACAGGTGCTGCCGGTCATGGATGCCGCCCAGGTCATGGAGGCAAGCCGTCAGGCCCAGGCCATTCGGATGGATGACGCCATCCGGGACTATATTGTCCGCCTAGTCTCCGCTACCCGTCCCGGGCACGGCAAGGAATGGAAGGGTCGGGAACAGCTGCGGAATGGCGCTTCTCCCCGCGCCAGCCTCGCCCTGCAATCCGCCTCCAAGGCGCTGGCCCTCCTGGCCGGAAGAGACCGGGTGCTTCCGGAGGACGTGGTTTCCATCGCACCGGATGTCCTCAGACACCGCATCCTCCTCACCTACGAAAGCGAAGCGGACGGGGCCACCACCGACCAGGTCATCCAAAAGCTCCTGGGAGCTGTGCCGCGTCCATAATAAACACTGCAAACAATAATTTTATGCCGCACACATCGCATTTAGGGGGTTCCCAGAGCCCCCGGGGCCGTGCTACGTTGTAATTCCAGTTGAGACTGGGTAACATCTAGCAAATTCCAAAAATGTCCACCATGGGGCAGGTCCCCAGGAGGCTCGTTAGCGTGTAGAGATCCATTTGGTCCCTCACCTTGGGGAGGATTCATGAATCTGTCGCCGATCGTTCTGGCCATCGCCATGTTGGGCGTGTCCGGAAACCTCCAGGCAGCAAAGACCGCTCGCAAGGGATCCCACCGGGTCCGCAAGGCTGACGCTGCCAAAACGGCGAGCCACAAAGTCAAACGCGGAGACACCGCTGCCAAAATCGCCCGCGAGCATGATCTCAGCCTGGAGCAGCTGGCTGTGCTAAATCCCAGGATCAACCTGCGCAAGCTCAGCCTCGGCAGCACCCTCCTGGTTACTGCACCCAAAACGAAGGTGGCCAAGAAGGCTCCTGCAAGCCTCGACACCGCTTCCGAACTTCCGGAAACCCCCCGAATCGCACCGAGCAGTCTGGCACACATGGAGCGCATGCTCCCCGCCAGTCCGAGTCGGACGGCTCCTGAGGGCCAGGGCATTCCAAGTTCTGCTCTGCCAGGGGGTGAGATCCGCCCCGTCCTGCCACAAACAGTTGTTGCCCAGACGGCAGAGCCCGCTTCCCCCTTCGAGCCCGCCAATCCGGAAAAGCTCGATCTCCTGTGGCCCGTCGAGACCCGTACCGTCAGTTCCCAGTGGGGACCGAGAATGCGTACTCGCACGGTTGTAAAATCCAAAGGCAAGCGAAAGCGCAAGGTCAAGGTCCGCTACAGTGGTCGCCACCAGGGCGTTGACCTCAATGCTCCCCAGGGAACCGACGTCTACGCGGCCATGGACGGCCAGGTCGTGGGTGCTGGCTTCCACCGCCAGTACGGAAACTTCGTCGTTGTGGACCATGGGAATGGCGTAACAACTCTGTATAGCCACCACAGCGCCAATTTCGTTCGGGAGGGCGACCTCGTCCACCGCGGGCAGAAGATTGCAGCGGTTGGCCGGACGGGTCGTGCAACTGGCCCCCACCTGCACTTCGAGCTGCGGGTAGACGGTGTGCACCGAAACCCCCTGCCGGTGCTCAACGAGGATGAGGAGATCTCTGCAGAGATGATCGCCCGGAATCAGGCTCTTAGTACCGAGCGCTGAGCTTTCCCTGAGAACCTTGTCTGTGTAACCCGCATCCATGAGGGATGCGGTCTGTCCCGTAGCCTTTCGCATGGTAGGCTGGGCATCTGGCTCGAATTCCGAGGTAAGACATGGTTTGTTATTCAGGCTTCTGGCATGGGAAATGGTCTGCGGGTGCAGCTGCGACCCTGACGCTCTTCGCCCTCGGCTGTGGTGGTGGGGGGAGTGATTCCACCGTCACCGTCAGCGGCAAGGTCACCTATACGCGCCGCTCCCTGGCCAAAGACGCCACCACAGGCATCCCGACCGGGCTGAACGCCTCGTACGATGACGCCCAGATCGCCCGCGGGGTCCAGGTCCGTGCCATCGAGGCCAAAGAGGAGGATATGGGTGATGGCACCACCAAGATCGCCTACCTTATCGCCGGCACGACCTACACCGACTCAGACGGAAAATATTCTCTGGCCGTGTCCAAGGATGTGAACTGCTTCATCGAGGTCCTGAGTATCGCTGGCACTGCCAGTTCCACCGTAACCCGAATCCTTTCGGACGCATCTACGGATATCTCAGCCATTGGCTCCGCTGCCAATCCCTCGGCCGAGGACTGCACCCTTTACAGTCTTCGGGAAGGCCTGGATGGCAATACGTCCTCAGACCCCCTCTACGCCACCAAGTCTTCTGGAGGTGCGACCGTAAATTTTAACGTGACCGAGAACACCAGGTGGTGGATTACGGCCACGCCCATGGCACTGGTGGGCAGCGACAACACAAAAAGCCCTTTCCCCCAGCTGGAATCCACACCCACCGGCAGCCGGGTCATGGGCATCCTTGACTCGATCTACACATTCAGGGACGTCTATGGGGATCCCACCCCCGGCGGCTCCCTGGACCTCTTCTACCGCCCCTCCAAGACCGATGATCCCAGGGGCAGCTTTGTCGATTACTCCGATGCCAGCCGCTACTACGGTTCCATCAGGGCCAACGGCAACGACGACGCATGGGATGAATCAATCATATTTAGTCTCTGCGCCCGAAACGCCCTTTATTCCCACACGACGGTCACGCCCTACCCCCCCACCGCCCAGCAGTTGCCCATGGATACCGCGGGACTCGCGCGCAGGACCGGTCTGGATCCGGCCCATGCCCTGATCGACGGCATGCCCTACGGCATGGCCGCCAGCCTGCTCCAGTCCCCCTACCTCGCCGATACGAACGGCAGCAGCCTTGTCGCTTACCGGGATATCCGGGACCTCGCGGGGCTCGCACCCGATTCGGGGAGCGGCGCCTATTCGGCCCCGGCTATCGCAGCCCTCTCCTGGGACTTTCTCCTGAAGGCCAACAAGCTGAGCAGCGATACCCCCACCTCCTGGTCCAGCATCGATACCGAGAGCCTGCGCCGCTTCTTCACCCTGAAAGTCCCGCTGGATTCAGATTCCCTTCCCACCGACACCGCCAGTATCTACAAACAATTGCTGCGTCTCCAGGAAAGCCAGGGCTCCACGGATACCGTGGATCTCGATGCCATTTTCACCGACTCGGTTCTGCAAGCTTCCGTAGCGGACTTCGGCCTGACCTGGCCCAGGCCGACCCTGGAGGACTCCTATCTGCTGGATTGGGGCACAGACCCCAGTGGCAACGTCGCTTCTTTGATATTCAACATGGACTCGGCCCACTTTGACCCCCTGAGCGCCGCCTTCCCCAACCTCTCCAAGGGAGAGATCGCGCACGCCAGGTTCCTGCTGTCCAAGGACACCCTCTACACCGTTACGCTCACAGCTCCCGGCTTGCCTTCTGGCGCCGCCGTGGAATTCAAGATCTGGGACTCAAGCGGTCAGTACCAGACGATCACCCTCTCCGGGCCCGCCACCTCCCTCGCCAAGGATGTGATGCTGAACGGCGACTCGACCTCCCTCCAGTACATCCCCGTCCACATCCGCCTCAAGACCGGCAGCCTCGCAACGGCTATCGATCCCGTCACGGTTGCGGTGAACTTGGCTGTAAAAGCGGAGTAGTCCATGGATCTCCACGCCGCCCAGGATGCCCTGAAGGCCCGTGCCCCCTTCATCCCGGAGATCGCCGTGGTGCTGGGTTCGGGCTTGGGGGCCCTGGCGGATTGCGTGGAGGCCCAGCAGGGGCTCTCCATCCCCTTCACCGAACTGCCAGGTTTCCCTGCTCAGACGGTGGAGGGCCACGCAGGCCGACTGGTGTTCTGCGAATTGGAAGGCCGTCGGGTACTGCTCCAGGCCGGGCGCTTCCACTACTACGAAGGGCACTCCCTGGACTTGGTGACGGCCCCCATGCGCCTCTATGGCCGCCTGGGCATCCCGGCGGTCTTGCATACCAATGCCGCAGGAGCCCTCCATCCCGGCTTCCGTGTGGGCGAATTGATGGTGCTCCGGGACCACATCAACTTCATGGGAGAGCACCCTCTCAGAGGCCCCAATGTGCCCCCAGGTCCCCGATTCCCGGACATGACCGAGGCCTACGACCCAGGTTTGCGGGCGAAACTCCACCAGGCGGCGCAGGCCGTTGGCCAGCGTCTCCAGGAAGGGGTCTACCTCGCCGTTTCCGGCCCCAGCTATGAAACCCCCGCCGAGATCCGGGCCTTCCGGGCCATGGGAGCTGACGCTGTGGGCATGAGCACCGTGCCGGAAGTCCTGGTGGCCCGCCACGAAGGTATGAAGGTAGCTGCGGTCAGCTGCCTCTGCAACATGGGTGCAGGCATCCTGCCCCAGCCCCTCGCGCACCAGGAGGTACTTGAAGCCGGCAAGGCCGCATCAGCAGCCTTCGCGAACCTCGTACGGGCCTTCCTCAGGCAGTAAGGTTCAGGACATTCCCCAAGCCGGCCTGCTTGCTCACCATGTCCGCAAGCGCCATCCCCTGATCCTTGGCAATGTCCAAGGACTTCTTGAGCACGGTCGTCGCAACATCCACCGGTGCACTAGCCGCACTTCCAACTGCGCTCGTCACGCCCGAAACATCCATAACGCCCCCGATGGGTATCTATCGGCCTCGGGTAATCCGGACTTTAGGCATCTTGGCACGAATGAGGGCGGCGGCGTCCTGGAGTGGTGCCTGGCCCTGGGAGGAGGCGGCACGGTTGGCCTCCGCGATGGCCTCGAAGACCTCCCGGCGGTGAATCTCCACCTCTCTTGGGGCCACAATGCCCAAACGGACGCCATCCTTCGTGATGTCCGTGACAATGACCTCGATATGCCCATCAATGATGATCGATTGGTCCAACTTCCGTGTTATCACCAGCATGCCGGACCTATCTTTCCTGGATGAAGGGGTATTTCAGGGGATACAGCTCGGGATTGAGGACCAGCTGGCGGCCATTGCGGGAATGGACATTGACCACCAGGGGGCCTGCCAGGTTCGCCGTCATCTTGCGGGGGTCCTCCGGGATCACGACCATCGCCAGAACCAATGCGTCCTGCGGCTTCTCGAGCGCGAGGAAGGCTGCGTCCTCCTCGTCAAGGGTGAACTCGTAGTCGCCTTTGATGGCCCCAGCATCGATGCAAGTAAAGGAGATTTCCTCCTGGTCCACCGCCTGTAGAAACTTGAGGGGATAGCTCCCCGCGGGCTCGAAGAGCCGAAAGGACTTGAGGTCTGGAAAGCCAACGAGCCCTTTGGGGAATTGGAGGATCACCTCATCCTTGGACCCGAACACAGGGTATTGGAGAGGGTATTTGTTGGTATCCAGGGTCACCTGGAGGCCGATTTTCGTCTTGGCATTGATCACCAGGGGACCGGCCAAGTTGGCCGTCATTCCCTTGGGGTCCTCCGGGACCACCACCAAGGCCAGGACAAGGGCGTCCTCCTGGGTTTCCAGGGAGAGGAGCAGGGCATCTGGATCATTGAGGGGAACCTCATAATCCATCTTGATGGCGGCAATATCCATGCAAACGAAGGAAACCTCCGGATGGTCCGCGGCCTGCAGGAACTTCAGGGGATAGCCCCCCTTGGGTTCGAAAAGGTGGAAGGTCTTGAGTTCTGGAAACCCGACGAGCCCCCGGGGGAAATTCAGCAATACGGATTCCTGCGCCATGGATGACTCCGGTGGGTTCAGATGAGGCTTATCGGTGCCGCGATGGGGAGGGATTATTCCCGGTCAGTCGAATCGAAGATTTCCCAGAGCGCCTCCAGGCGCTTGGCCCGGAATCGCGGGTTGGGGATGGTGCGCTCCAGGGCCTCACGGCTGCTGGGCGGGTGCTGAAGTCGCGCCAGGATCCAACGGTTGCCCAGTTCCATCACGGCGCCCACATCCCCTTCGTTGCCCCAGCGGCTCCTCAGGGCCACGATGCGGCGGGCACGTTCCTCTGCCAGCTCGCCCAGCTCAAGACGCCTCACCTTTTCCAGGGTGGGGTTGCTATCGGGGGGGCGATAGGCATGGACGCGTTTCACCAGATCCCGCATCTGGCGGGGCAATGCCGCGAGGCGTTGACCGGTCTCCGGCTCATTGCGGCGGCCCTCAGCCTCCTCCCCCAGCACCCGGAGGAGTGGCAGGAGCAAGGCGGCGTCCCGGGCAGCGTAGTCCAACTGGCTCGGACGGAGGGGGCGGAGCATCCAATTGGAGTCCTGCTCCTCCTTGGGGATGTCCACGCCCAGTTTGAGCTTGGCCATGGTCTTGAGGCCCGGCTGGGGATAGCCCAGGGCCTGGGCCAGCAGCATGGTGTCCAGGACGGAAACAGGAACGACATCGTAGAGGCGTTTGAAGACAATGCCATCCCCGGAGAAGTCGTGAACGATCCAGGGGATCTCCGACAAGGCCTCCAGGAAGGATTTCATGAGCGGTGCCAGGGGAATGGGATCCACCAGCCAGGCCTGCTCATGGTCGGCGATCTGCATGAGCGCCAGCACGCAGTGATGCACCCCTGTCAGGCTGCACTCGATGTCCACCGACAGGAGGTTGGCCTGGAACCACTGGGGCAGAGCCCGGGCCAGTTTCTCCGGGGTGTCTACATAGGTCGTTGGGAGGTCGAAACGATCCGGGGACATGCCTCCAGTTTGAAGGAAGCGCGCCGGAATGGCGCCATCATTCCTTCAAAAAGCTGACATTTCCTCCAGCAACCGGGAGAGCCCCTCGAAATCGCGGGGAACGTCACTGCCCATGAGGACGCCCCGAGCCGCCAACTGACGGTGGAGCCTAGCCACGTGGGGAATTCCGAAGCCAAGGCGCTCCAGCAACTCCGCCTGATCCGGAAAGGCCTCCACCGGGCACTGGGTCGCCAGGGCACCCTGGTCCAGGATGCACACCTCCTCCGCCCACGCGTATGCTAGGTCCATGTCGTGGGTAGCCATGACAATGGTCATGCCCTCGGCGTGGAGGCGCTCCAGCACCGCCAGGAGATCCTGCTGCATCCGCACATCCAGTCCCGCCGTGGGCTCGTCCAGGATCATCACGCTGGGACGCATGGCCAGCACCCCCGCGATGCAGACCCTCTTCTTCTGCCCATAGCTGAGGTTGTGCACCGGCTTGTCCGCAAAGGCGGCCATCCCAACGGCCTCCAGTGCCTCCTCCACCCGGGCTTTGACCGTGCTGCGGTCCAACCCGAGGTTGACCGGCCCGAAAGAGACATCCTCCCTTACGCTGGCCGAGAAAAGCTGAGCATCCGGGTTCTGGAAGACCAGACCCACCCGGGAGCGTAGCTGGCAGAGGGCTGCCCTCCCGTAGTCCAGAGGCACCCCTCCCATCAGAACCCGCCCGGCACTGGGCCGGATCAGGCCATTGCAATGAAGGAAGAAGGTGGTCTTCCCAGCGCCATTGGGGCCCAGGACCACTGTGCGACTGCCCTGCCGAAGAGAGAGGGAGCAACCTTCAAGTCCCCGACTGCCATCGGGATAACGGTAGCTCACACCCTCAAAGGTAAGCACGGAGGGACTGTTCATGCCGCCACCCTGGCCAGTACCATGAGCCCGCACCCCGCCAGAGCCGAAATGCACAACTGACGCCCTGCGCCAGGAAACTCTGCCTCCAGGAAGCGCAGGGGGCCGTCATTGTTGCGGGAAAGGGCCGACTGGTGGAGATCGTGGGAACGCTGCCACACCTGGACCATGAGCCCAGCGGCCAGGGATCCCAGGGAGCGGAAGGCCCTGCGGGGGCTGGAGTACCCCAACCGCGCCGACTGGGCCGTCACCGTGTCCTGCACCGCTCCGGATAGGACGAAAAGCATCCGGTATCCCAGGGTCATGATGTCCAGCATCACCTCCGGCATCCGCAGGCGCCGGAGCAAGGCGATGAGATCGCTCATGGGCGTACTGAGCGAAAGCAGAAGGAGGGCGGCAAGCCCCCCGGATGATCGGGCCAGCACCTGAGCCGCCCGGAGCAGACCCCCCGGTTCCACGTGGAACACAGGTCCCCCTTCCAATCGCAGGGAAAAGACCAGGGTGGGAATGCTAAGGGCCAGGAAACCGAGCGCCGGGGCAGCCACCCTGAGATAGCTCCCCAGGGGGATCCGCGGGCCCAGAAGGGTAACCAGCACCAGAATGAGCGTGACACCAAAGGCCACCCCCGGTGTGCGGGCCAGGAAGACCGCCCCCAGCCCGCATAGCGAGAAGGCGCCCTTGGCCTCAGGACTGACCGAGCGCCAGCGATTGGCATAGGCGTGGTGCTCGAAAAGCATCATGCTCGGATCTCCGGATTGTCCACACGTCCCTCCCCACGAGGTCCCGGGCGGGGAAGGGGGCGGGGCAGGTCCAAGCGGATCCCGCGTACCGCCTGCTCCCTCGGCAGGGGTGAAAGCACAGGGCCGGTCTCCGGACTTGCGATAGGGCCGGATCCGAGGATCCTCCAAGGTCTTCCCAGTTTCCCAGTGACCTTGGCGACAGGCCGCGCACGAAGTGCGTCGCTTACCGTTGCGGGGCAGTGTCGGAATCTCACCGACTTCCCGAACACCATGTGCATGATGTCAGGCCCCTACCTTATCACGGTTCCCAGGACCCTCCACCCGAGCCTGATCAGG
>JAFNAB010000040.1 GCA_017859955.1 Holophagaceae bacterium | reverse complement strand
TTCCCTGATCCGGAGCAACATGGCGCCTTCCTGGCGCCGGTCTGGCTCAAGCAATAGCCAATTGGCAAGGCCTTTTGCGTCTCCCCGCCTTCAGCGCCCGGACCCATGGCCCCGGGCGTAGATTTCCAGATGTTTGCGGAGAAGCCTCTCAGGGACTCCCTTGCGGTCGAGTTCCTCCAGTCTCAGTTCAAGGTGGGCCTTCAATGCCGGGCAGATGAATTTTCGGCTGAAGGCGAAGTAGATGTCCTGATTGGAGATGGGTTTCCCAATGGCTACGATCTGCTTCCCCAGGCCTTGGCGGTCCAGGTAGCTCTTTCCCGGGAAAAGACCCGATACGAAATAGTCGATCCGCCCGGCCGCGAGCTTCTTGAAATTCTCCTCGAGGCTTGGGGCCTCTTCAATTTGAAGTTCCGTCCGCCAGTAGGTGTCGAAGCCCGCTCCAAAGGTATCCCCCAGACTCACGCCGCCGCGCTTCCCCTTTAAGTCTTTCCAGCTCTGGAAACTGAAGGCCCGGTCCTGTCGGACGAACACCACGATGGGATTGGGGAAGGCACGGTGCTGGAGGAAATCGAGATAGATTTGGCGTTCCGGCGTGTTCCGCAGGCTGAGCAGAAGGTCGACCTTCCCCTCCTCCGCGAGGGCGAGGGCCCGTTTCCATGGCACAACCAGGGGTTTGGCCTGCACATTGGGGGGCAAGACCATGCCCAGGAGTTCAATGCTCGCTCCCTGGAAGACCTGGTCGTCCAAGGCCCAGTGGTAGGGGGGGTAGTTGGGGTTGGTGGTGTAGGTCACGACAGGGCAGGGCATCTCTTCGGCCGGGTTATTCCCTCGCGCAAGGGGAGCCCCAAAGATGCCCAGGCCGACCAGGATTGCGATTGCCCTGCGGAGGGGGCTCAGGAGGAAAACTTCTCGCGGGACGCTCATGGCGGCTGTACCTGGATGAAGGAAGCCCTATTCTATTGCATACCAGCCTCATTCTCGTTTCCGGTCCAGGACATCCCTGATCTTCAGGAGCAGATCCCTGGGGGCGACGGGTTTCATGACCAGTTCTGCCCCCTCATCCAGGTCACCCCGACTCTGGATGATGTCGGCGGTGTACCCGCTGCTGAAAATGACGCGGGCCGCAGGCCATTTGCTCCGGATCCGGTCATAGGCGTCTTTGCCGCTGAGGCGGGGCATGATGAGATCCATCAGAAGCAGGTCGATTTTGTCCCCATGTTCCGCGTAGCGCTCCAGTGCTTCCTGCCCGTCGCTGGCCTGGATGACGGTGTAGCCCTTCTCTTCCAGCATATGGGCGATCACTTCCCGCACGACCGTTTCATCTTCGGCCACCAGAATGGTTTCCGTACCCTTGAGAGAGCGATTCTCCGGATTGAGGTCAGGGGCCTGGATGGAGGCCTGGGCGTGCAGTGGCAGGTACACCCGGAAGGTCGTGCCTCGTCCGGGTTCGCTGTAGACGTTGATCTGGCCACGGTGCTGCTGAATGATTCCATAGACGATGGCCAGTCCGAGCCCCGTGCCTTTCCCCGCGGGCTTGGTGGTGAAGAATGGGTCGAAGATTTTCAACCGGGTCGCTTCATCCATGCCGGCCCCGGTGTCCGATACCGAGATCTGGGCCCAGGAACCCACTGCCCCGAAGCCGTGGAACCGGATGAAATCCTCGTCCATTGCCACCGCGTCCGTCTGGATGGTGAGGGTGCCCCCTTTGGGCATCGCATCCCTGGCATTGGCGACCAGGTTCACCAGGACCTGCTCGATCTGGCCTTCGTCGATGAATACATCCAAAGGTCCGGCACAGGGATGGGTCACCAGATTGATGTCCTCGCCGATAAGGCGCTTGAGGAAGGCATTCACTCTCCTGACCAACTCGTTGAGCTCGGAAGGTTTGGGTTCAATGGAATCCTTCCGGCCGAAGGTGAGCAGGCTCCGTGTGAGTTTGGAGGCCTTCTCTGCGGCGGCCAGGATATGCCCCAGCTTTTCCCGGTTCGGATCATCTTTCCCGAGGCCTTCCCGCATGAGGCTTCCGAAGGAGGTGATCACCTGGAGAATATTGTTGAAATCATGGGCGATTCCTCCGGCCAGCATGCCGAGGGACTCCATTTTCTGGCTGTGACGCAGCTGGTTTTCCAGTCGGTGCCGATCGGAAACGTCCCTTGCGGAAGACAGCACGAAGGTTCTGCCTGCGATCTCAAAGCGATGGGCACTGACCTCCACGGGTATTGCCCGGCCCTCCTTGGTTCGGTGGGTGGTGGCCAGAACCGCGCTCCCGTTGGCTAACAGATCGGCTCGCACCTGATCGACGCTTTCTGCGGAGCTCTCCGGGCTGATGTCATAGGGGTTCATCCTGAGAAGTTCCTCCCGCGTGTAGCCCAGCTTGCGGCAGGCGGCCTCGTTCACTTCCACGAAGGGAGAGCGAGGGTTGTCGGGTGTGAATTCCCGCATGTACATGGCATCACCCGAACCGTTGAAGAGGGCCCGGAAGCGTTGTTCCGATCCCATTAGCTTCGCGTAACGCTGATCCAGGAGAGCCACCATGCCGTCGATGCTGCGATGGAGGTGGTTCATTTCCAGGCAGGGCTGGTTCCCCTCAGGTTCGCCAGTGGGCCGGAGTCCAGAGGACACGTCCTCTGCGAACTTTTCCAGGCTGCGAATGGGTTTGATCACGGCGTGCCAGATGAGCAGATAGAGCACCAGCACCAGGATGAGGTCGAATCCAAGGATCCCGGAGAGCAGGATTCTCTTGAATCGGCTGACCTCTTCCTGCATGTACCGGGTGTCATAGAAGGTCTCAAGGGTACCGAGGGGCACCCCATCCCGACGGATTTCCCTGGTCTCCACCATGAATCCGTTTTGATTCATTTTGTCTGCGTAGGTTTCCTGGACCTCCGGGCGGAAGCGGCTCCAGGTACGACCCCCGGCACGGACTCGGATACCCATGGTGGTCGAGTCCCCCATGCTGCTGTCCAGGATTCGGCCCATCTGGCCATCGTCGAAGTTCCAAAGGGGCAGGGCCAGGGCCTCGGCCAAGGTGCGGGTCTGGAAAGCCATCTGTCGTTTGACCGCGTTTGCTTCCCGGAGGCTTAAAGCTCGAAATGCCAGCATTCCGGTCAATCCCAGGACGATCGTCGACGTCACCAGGAGGATTGCGGCCAGGATTGAGGCGATGGAACGTCTAGACCAGAAGGACAAGGTGGATTGATCCGAGGGCATGAAATGGTTGGAGGACTCTGGTAGACCTCTCGGCGCGGCTGTTCCGGATGATGAGTCTGGAGACGTGCTGGAGCTTTTCGTTTATTTGTATGAAATCGGGTAAAACATTAGGCCCTGGCCCCCGGCCCACAGGGGTGGCTGTCAGCGGGCTGGCTCTGATCCGGGACCTGGCGCCATGTCGAAAATCCATCCTTCCCGATCATTGGCGAGGATGACTTTGTCCCAGCCATACTGGTGGACCTTTACGCGGGGGACGCCTTCCACAAGAGCCTTGGCCCTGGCCCGGGTCATCCCTTTGGCATGGACTGTGAGGATGGTGAGTTGATCGACCCGGCTTTGGCTGGCCCGATAGGGCTCCTCATCACGACTCTCCAGGTAGCGGCTGATGGACTGGGTGAGGGAGGCCTGGGTATCCGTCATCTCACACTTGAAGGCGGCAATCTGTTGAATCGTTTCAGCAGTGAGGGTGCCCTGCAGGTGTTGGAGGTCCAGTTCCTTAGGCTTGGCTTCCAAAGCCTCCCTGTGGTTTGGGCTCGGCTGTGGCACAAGAACCACAGCTTTTTTCCCGGCACAGCCGAGGGCCAGGATGAGGAAGAAACCAGCGGACTTGGGGAATGACATCGGGCGACCAGATTGAACTGTTGGAGGGCGGGCAACGAGCCTATTCGGGGGTTCCGATTGTGAGGAACGCGCCTTGAAAGCTATACCACCATCGCGGCGCTACCGTTCCCTTTCCGCTTCGGTGGCTCAGCTGAGTCCGTGAGACAACAAAAGAGGCGGGCCCAGGTGCACCCGCCTCTTTGCCTGCCGGAGTCCGGAGTCTCAGACGCCCGCAGCGATGGCCGCCACGTCAGCTTCCGGGGTCCCGATCAGCTTCAGGTCGAACTTCTCCACCAGCACCTTGGCCACGTTGGGGGAAAGGAAGGCAGGCAGGGTGGGCCCCAGGCGGATGCCCTTGACGCCGAGGTACAGCAGGGCCAGCAGGACCGCCACGGCCTTCTGCTCGTACCAGGCGATATCGAAGGAGATGGGGAGCTGGTTGATGTCCTCCAGCCCGAAGACCTCCTTGAGCTTGAGGGCCACCAGGGCCAGGGAGTAGCTGTCGTTGCACTGCCCGGCGTCCAGGACCCGGGGGATGCCGCCGATGTCGCCCAGGCCCAGCTTGTTGTAGCGGTACTTGGCGCAGCCGGCGGTGAGGATGATGGTGTCAGGAGGCAGGGCCTTGGCCACGTCCGTGAAGTAGGTCCGCTCCTTCTGGCGGGCGTCGCATCCGCCCATGACCACGAAGCGCTTCACGGCCCCGCTCTTTACGGCGTCGACGACCTTATCAGCCAGGGCCAGGATCTGGTCGTGGGCGAAGCCCACCGTGAGGGTCCCCGTCTCCAGCTCCGTGGGGGGCGGACAGGTCTTGGCCAACTGGATGATGGCGCTGAAGTCCTTGCGCCCGCCAGCGGGCCGATCCGGGATATGGGGGATGTCGGCGTAGCCCGCCATGCCGGAGGTGAAGATCCGGTCCTTGTAGGTGGGGCGCACCGGCACGATGCAGTTGGTGGTCATCAGGATAGGGCCGTTGAAGCTCCCGAACTCCTTGTCCTGCAGCCACCAGGAACTGCCGTAGTTCCCGGCGAGATTGGGGTATTTCTTGAAGGCCGGATAGGCGTGGGCCGGGAGCATCTCGCTGTGGGTGTAGACATCCACGCCGGTGCCCTGGGTCTGCTCCAGGAGATCCGCCAGGTCCCGGAGGTCGTGGCCGGACACCAGGATGCCCGGGTTCTGGCGGACGCCCATGGAGACCTGGGTCATCTCTGGCTTGCCGTAGGTGCCGGTATTGGCCGCGTCCAACAGAGCCATGGTCTTCACGGCGCACCCGCCGGTCTCCAGGGTGAGCGCCACCAGCTCCTCGGCCCCCAAGGTCCTGGTGAGGGCCGCCAGGGCCTTCACGACGAAGCCGTAGATCTCGTCGTCCTCCCGATCCAGCATGGCCGCATGGTCGGCGTAGGCCGCGACCCCCTTCACGCCATAGGTTACGAGGGACTTGAGGGAGCGAAGGTCCTCGTGGGCCTCCTGCAGGACCCCCACCTGCTCGGCCTTGGCGGCGTACTCCGCCTCGGTCCCGAACCAGGTGGCGGCCTCCGGCAGGCTCCCGGCGTCCCCCACCTCTGCCAGCAGGGCCTTCTTGAGCTTCAGGGCTTCGGTGATCTGGGCCGTGATGCGCACGTTGTCGAAATTGGCGTTGGTGATGGTGATGAAGAGGGACTGGACCAGGAAGAGGCCCGTCGACTTCCGGATGGGCCGCTTGCCCATGGCCTGCTCCTCCAGGGCCGCGATGCCCTTCAGGGTGTAGACGAGCAGATCCTGCAGGTTGGCGGTATCCGGCTTCTTGCCGCAGACGCCACTGATGGCGCAGCCCGTATTCTTGGCGGTTTCCTGGCACTGAAAACAGAACATGGACATGACGTTTCCTTTTTGTGGGGTGAGATGAAGAGGAGTGGCAACAGGATCGAACCTAGGCCGATCCGGTCGGATGGCAAGGTGGTTTGGCAGATATCCAAAGCTTGACGGGTATCAAGGCCTGCAGGGCCAGGAGAACGGATCTTTGCATTGGGTCGCTCAATACCGACCTGACGCGCCCGGGGACGAATGCCTGGACTGGAGGAATGAAATGACCCAAAGTGCCCTGACCCTCATCGGTGACCTTGTCCTTGAGAACCCGGCGGCCATGGAGCTCTTCGACGAGTTGCGGGTGGACTTCTGCTGCGGAGGGCATCGGACCCTCGCAGAGGCTTGTGCCCACGCCAACGCGGATCTGACGGAGGTCCTGGCGAGGCTGGAAGGACTCCCGGGATCCGATTGCCTTCCTGCTGACCCAATAAAATGGCAGGACTGCACCCTGGTGGACCTCATCGCTCACATCGAGGCCAAGCATCATGCCTTCACCCGCTCCGCGTTGGGCCGTTTGGAGCCCCTGATGGAGAAGGTCCTCAGGGTGCATGGAGGCAACCATCCAGAGTTGGCCCAGATTGCTCAACGCGTGGAGGCCCTTGGGGGGGATCTGATTCCCCACCTGGCGAAGGAAGAGGAAATCCTTTTCCCCCTCATTCGCCAGATGGAATCCGCCCCGGAGGCCCCCCGGCCGGGAGCCATCCAGGCCCCCATAAGGGCCATGCTGCACGAGCACGAGGAGGTGGGAACAATGCTGAAGGAACTGCGGGATCTCACCGCCGACTACTCCGCCCCCTCGGATGCCTGTGGCAGCTACCGTGCCCTTCTGAAGGGACTTCATGACCTGGAGGCGGACCTCCATCGCCACATCTACCTGGAGAACCGTCTACTCTTCCCCCGGGCCATCGCCCTTGAGGGGGCTGCTGGCGGGAGTTGAAGGAAGGCGAGGGACCGATGATGGGCGGATGCGTCCAAAAGGCTTCGCGCGATGTCCCTTTGCCAAAGGTGAGGAGGTGCCATGGGCAATGTGCTGGATTTCGACAGGATCTGCCGCCAGCTGGTGGACCGGGCTCCGGATGCCATCATCTATGCGGATGACCAGGGGCTGATACGCCTGTGGAATGCGGGGGCCCAGCGGGTGTTCGGGTATTCGGAGGAGGAGGCCCTGGGACAGAGCCTGGACATCATCATTCCCGAAACCCTCCGGAAGCGGCACTGGGATGGCTATGCCCAAACCATGGCCACCGGCATTACACGGTACGGCGCAGACAGCCTGCTATCCGTGCCTGCCATCCGGAAGGATGGTTCCCGGAGGTCCGTGGCCTTCACCATCGTGCCCTTTTTGGGTGAGTCGGGAAAGATCACTGGGATCGCCGCCATTTTGCGGGATGTCACGGAACAGTTCGAGGAACTGAAAGCTTTGCGCAAGCGCGTTGCCGAGGCAATTTGATGCCCCACAGCCACCGTTCACTCCCCTACTCTTCGGCGGGAAGAAGCCGGTGAGGTTCAATTGCGATCATCATAGGAAATCAAAACAGATTCGGGATGGGAGAGGTCGCGTGGATTCAAATGCCGGCAATAGTAATCCGCCTTTCCCTGATCAGGTTGGAGCGCAAGGGGTTGGGGCTCCGGAGCCCTACCAGAGACTCTTCCAGAACCTGCTAAACGGCTTTGCGCACTGCCGGATGCGCTTTGACGAGCTGGGGGCTCCCGTCGACTTCCTTTACCTGGCGGTCAACAGAGCCTTTGAAACCCAGACCGGTCTTCGGAACATAACTGGTAAGTGGGTCTCGGAAGTGATTCCCGGCATCCAGGAACTGGATCCTGATCTGTTCCAGATATTCGGACGAGTCGTGAAAACCGGAGTATCCGAAAGGTTTGAGAAACACCTCCTCGCGCTGGGGGAATGGTTCGATGTGTCCGTGTACAGTCCAGGCCCTGAGGAGTTCGTGGCTATTTTTGACGTGGTCACCAAACGGAAGTTGGCGGAACAGGAAAATGCCGGGCTGGCTGAAAGGCTCAAGCTCGCGCAGGAAGTGGCCCTGATTGGCAGCTGGGACTGGGATTTGGATGCTGACCGGGTCTGGTGGTCCGAAGAAACCTACCGGATCTTCAACGTCAAGCCAGGGGAATACATCCCTTCCGTCGAAGCCAATGCACGCTTCTTCCATCCTGACGATCTGGAACCCTTCGGGCACAAGTTCCAGCGTTCACTGGCGACCGGTGAACCTCTGGAGACGGACCTCCGACTCGTCCTTTCCGGTGGTCAGGAAAGGGCCTGTTTCGTCCGTGCGGAGGTCGCAGCGGGTGTAGGGGGTAAACCGCATCGGTTCATCGGCATCATCATGGACATTACAGAACGGGTGCGTGTCGAGAAAGCCCTCCGGGACAGTGAGGCAAGGCTTCGTTCCGCAGTCGATGTCGCCGGGTTCGGTTTTTTTGAAATGGAAAATACTGACCAGCCCTCGTTCTTTGATCTGAAGGCCCGGGAGATCCTGGGGCTCCCGGCGACCCACGAGGGGGCCTCGGCCGCAGCTTTCTGGGAAGGCCGCATCCACCCCGAAGACCTTCCCCGGGTGCTGGAGGCGAATCGTAAACTCAAAGTTGAGCGCCAGGACTCCCAGGATCTCGAATACCGGTATGAGCACCCCTCTCTGGGAGCACGTTGGCTGCGGATTGTCGTCCGAGTGCTCGAACGGCATCCCGATGGCAGAATGCGGCGCTCCATCGGGGTTGCCCAGGACATTACGCAAAGAAAAAGGGAAGAGGAGGCACGGCTCCTTCTTGAGGCCCAGCTAAATCACCTGCAACGCATGGAGAGCGTCGGGCGCCTGGCCGGGGGAGTAGCCCATGACATGAACAATGTTCTGGCCGCCGTCATGGCGGTGGCGGGTCTCCTGTGCAACGGCACCGATGAGCATGCTCACCGAGGTGACCTGATCATAAAGGCTTGCATGCGGGGGCGGGACTTGATCAAAAGTCTTATGACCTTCGCCCGGAAGGATATCCAGCAAGCGCAACTCCTGGATTTGAATGAATTGGTCCGTGGGGAGGCGGAGTTGCTCTCCCGAACGACCATGCAGAAGATCCGGGTCATCCTCGACCTTGATCCCCAACTGCCCTGGATTGTCGGTTCCCAGGCCGGGCTCTCCAATGCCCTCATGAATCTCTGTGTTAACGCGTTGGACGCCATGCCGGAGGGCGGAACCCTGACCTTGAGAACAGAGAGGTCGGATGCCCAGCACCTGGGACTGGTGGTTGAGGACACTGGTCAGGGGATGGCACCAGAGGTCGTAGCCCGGGCCGTGGAACCCTTCTTTACGACCAAGCCGGTCGGCAAGGGGACCGGCCTGGGGCTTTCGGTCGTGTTTGGCACAGTCCAGGCACACGGCGGGACCCTTCAGGTGGAAAGCCGACTGGGCGTTGGCACCCAAGTACGGGTTTGTCTTCCGGTGGTGGAGGGGAATTCGCTGCCACCGAGCAGCTCTGTCGAGGAGCGGCCAGCCTTCCCGCCGCCTTCCTTCCGCATACTCCTGGTGGACGATGATCCTTTGGTTCGCCAGTCGGTCATGGCAATGCTGGAGTCCCTCCGGCATCGAGCCACCGAGGTGAGCGGAGGCTGCGAAGCCCTGGATCTCATGGCCCGGGAGCTGAGCTTTGATGCGGTACTGCTTGACCAGAACATGCCGGGGATGACTGGGATAGAGACCCTTCGCCGTATGCGTGAGCTGGGTTACTCGCTGCCGGTTTTCATGACAACGGGCTATGTGGATGAAACCTTGTACCGCGCCCTGGCGGGCCAGGGCAGGGTTTTCCTGCTGCCGAAACCCTACACCCACGAGGAACTGCAGAAGGCATTCAAGGGACTTGAGCAGGGAAGGTTGGGCTAGCCAATCGGCATGCCCCCGCTGGAGTTGCCAACGACACTCCCAGCTCAGATCCCCGTGGTCAATGGATGGGCCTTGGCCAGGCGGCTCAGGTCCTTTGACTCCAGCACTGTTTTCGGTGCACCTCGATGGGCTGCGGTCAGCATGGCCAAGCCCAGGCTTTCTGTGTTCAGGACGACCCCGGGGGCAAGCCTGTCGATAAGCCCGGCAAGGGGTCTGCTCAATGCATAGAAGATCCGGTACCAGAGGGTTCGGGAGCGGATGCCGTGCCGGGGCTGGATGAATCCGGGGCGGAAGAGGTAGACCCTCCCGAAGGGGAGGCGCTGGAGAGCATTCTCCGTGCGGCCCTTGACCCTGGCCCACATGGATCGGCCCCGCTCACTGCTGTCCGTTCCGGCCCCGGAGACATAGATGAAGGTAATTCCAGGATTCAGGCGGACCAAGGTCTCCGCGATGGACAGAGTGAGGTCGTAGGTGAGCCGCGTGTAGTCGGCCTCACCCAATCCGACAGCCGAGACTCCGAGACAATCGAAGCAGGCATCGGCCCCTTGGAGATCGGGTGCCACCTCAGTCAGATCGAATAGGTCCGGTGTGCAAACCTCCTTCAGCTTGGGGTGCGTTCGCCCCGTGGCCGACCGCACCACCGTGAGGACCTGCGTGACGGTGCTGTCACGCAGGCATTCACGCAGAACACCCTGGCCAATCATTCCGGTGGATCCGAACAAGACGACTTTCATGGGGCCCCCTAGGTTTCCGGCAACTCTGGCAGTTGGGCAGGTGAACCGAAGTCCGTGGCTGTGCTGATGGCTTCCCAGCGCCCTCGGGAGGTTCCGGTAATCAACCAGACGGGAGGCATGTCGGCTCCTTGCGAAGGATGGAGATATTCGCGTGTTGGGTGGGTAAGGGCGGTGCGTCAGTTCTCAAGCGTGGTTCGGCGGGATCGCCAGGCCGCGGGCGTCGTGCCCTCCCACTGCCGGAAGGCGCGATAGAAGGAGGGTGAGTCCTCGTAACCCAGCAGGTAGACAATCTCCTTCAGATCCAGGGACGGATTCTGGAGGTATTCACGGGCCAATGCCTGACGGGCCTGGGACAGCAGGTCCCGAAAGGTGGAGCCCTCTTCGGTGATGCGGCGTTGGAGGCTGCGCGCGCTCATCCCCAATTCCTTGGCCACTGCGTCGATCTCGGGTCTGCCCGCCGAAAGGAACCTGGGCAGTACCTGCCGGACTTGTTCGGTGGCCTTTAGGCTTGAGCCCAGCGCCCTCGAAGCCGCTTCCAATGCGGGATTCAGCATGGCCAGCAGCTCGGCATTGTGGGTGGCAAACCGGAGGTCCAGATCCGCACCGCGGAACACCAGGCGATTCTGGCGCGAACCGAAGATCACCTTGCACCCGTAGAACTCCTCCCGGAGGCCGGGCCTGTCGTCCGCGCACATATACTCCACCCGGCTAGGGTGAAGGTTGGTTCGCGTGCCATGGCGCCCGAGAAGAACCAGGGAGCCAAAGGTTGCATCCACAAGCGCTTCGGGAACAATCTTTCCACCGTGGGGCCACTCGGGCTCGATCACGCATTCCTCCGGCCCCTCCGTGATCTTGAGAATCTCCGGAGAACACAGGTGCTTGAAGCGTGCCATGCGCGTGAGAGCATCCCGGAAATCTCGGGCGTGGTAGGCCGCGAGGAAGGAGGGCGGAAGTATGGCGGTGTCGAGTCCCTTGACGAGCTTCAGCCCTGCGGCGCAGGCAGGGGCCAGTTCGCCTATCGCCTGCCAGAGAAGGAAGAACTCCTCGGTGCGCAGTGAACCCTCGCGGGCAATGCGGGCAGCGGGCAGCTTCGCATGTCGGAGCACCTCGTCGAGGGTGAGGCCCAGAGCGGCGAGACCGACCCAGAAGGCTTGAGGAATTTTGACTTGATCCGTCATCCGGGTCGGCATGGGGCCTCCTTTCTACTTGGCCTGGAAGCCGCCGTCGATGTTCAGGATATGGCCGACGACGAAGCTCGCTTCCTCCGAGAGTAACCAGGCGATGCCATTGGCAATCTCTTCCGGTTCGCCAATACGGCCAATGGGGTGCGCCGCCGCCAATCCAGGCTCGTCTATCTTGATCTGATCGGCGATGATATCCGTTCGGATGGCACCTGGGGCCACGGCATTGATGCGGATACCCTGGGCGGCATGATCGAGTGCCGCTGATTTGGTCAAGCCGACCACGGAGTGTTTGGTGCCGACATAGGTCCCCGTCCACTGGAAGCCGTTCAGGCCTGCGATGGATGCCAGGTTGACGATCGAACCTCCGCCCTGCTTGAGCATCTGCGCGATCTCGTATTTCATGCTGTAGTAGACGCCCATGACATTGACTTCAATCATCGCGCGGAACTTCTGAGTGTCCGATTGATCCAGGGTGGCGGCTTCGTTGTATATTCCCGCGTTGTTGACTGCCATGTCGAGGCGACCGAACTCCGCGACGATCTGGTCGATCATCGCTTTGACGGCACTTTCGTCAGCCACGTCATTTTGGATGAACCGCACTTCCGCGGCACCGGTGGCCACCGTCTGGATTTCCTTGACCGCTGCGACTCCAATCTCCTTGCGGCGACCACTGATTACGACAGTGATGCCCTTGGCGGCGAGCTTTTTCGCAGTGGCCTTCCCGATGCCGGTGGCACCGCCGGTGATGAGGGCTACGGGCTGATTCATACCGATCTCCTGATTGGGTGGTGGGATATACCCCACGGTTCCAAGACTAGGAGTAGGGTGTTTTGAATGCATTGTTGGAATGCGCCAACTGTATTGCATATTGCGCCATGCTCAAAACAACCTGCATCAAGATGGTTTATGCCTTAGGGCTTCAGCTCCGGGTGACGGACCCTTCTCTGTCGGTCACCTGGCCCGGGCCACGGATTTTGCCGAGTTCCTAGATGGTCAGATGGACCAGTCCACCTGGCTTGACGATCACCTAGCATTGCGGGACGGCTTGGCCTAAGCTCCGATGCCCTGCAGAGCCAGAATCTTTCGGGAAAATCTGGGCTCTTCGCTGAATCGTGTGGGTAGCCCTCAGCAGGCCGGGAGCTCGAACTCGAGTTATCCACATCGATATCATCTCTGTTCAGCCCCTACTCCCATAGCTCAGCCACATGGAACAGCGAGGAACCCTACTTAAGGCGTTTGGAGCCTGCGGAAACGTCGGCAACCAAAGGGCCGGCTAAAAAGACAAACCCCCGAAACCTTGCGATTTCAGGGGTTTGTGGTGGTGGCTGGAGACAGACTCGAACTGTCGACCTAGGGATTATGAGACCCTCGCTCTAACCACCTGAGCTACCCAGCCGGAAAGTCTATGCTAGCGCGGGTTGGCGCCGATGTCCACGGTCGATTTTGGTTTGGTGAGGATGCGTTCGTAGAGGGCTTCGTACTGGTCGATGACGGGGCCTTCCGCGAAGGTGTCCAGGGCTCGGTTCTTGGCTGAGGCTCCGAGACGCTGGCGGTGGGCTGGGTCCCTGAGGAGTTTCAGGACGTCCTGGGCCATGGCCTCGACGTCGCCAAGGCCTTCCAGGTAGCCATCCTCACCATGGCGGATGACTTCGGGAAGGCCTCCCACACGGCTGGCCACCACCGGCACACCGTAGGACATGGCCTCCAGGGCCGCCAGGCCGAAGCTTTCGGTGGCGCTGGGGAGCAGGAAGACGTCCGAGCACACCAGGACGCTGCCGATGTTGAGCTGCTTGCCTGTGAAACGGACCTCGTCGGAAAAGCCCCGCTCCCGGGCGTAGGCCTCGGCCTCGGGTCGATCCGGGCCATCGCCTACCATGACCAGG
This sequence comes from Holophagaceae bacterium, assembly GCA_017859955.1. Lineage (GTDB taxonomy): Bacteria > Acidobacteriota > Holophagae > Holophagales > Holophagaceae > Holophaga. The sequence goes on along the minus strand of JAFNAB010000040.1, from coordinate 19,581 downwards.
CGGCAGGGATATTCCTGGCGGACGCGTTCAAAGATCTTGACCACGTCCAGCACCCGCTTCACGGGCCGGAAGTTGGAGATGTGGGTCAGGACGGCACAGTCGCGGGGGGCCAGCCAGGAGCGGCAGTCGGGCCGTCCCTCGGGGGGTGGGGTGATGAAATTGGGGATGACGTCGATGTGCCGATCCACCTTAAAGGTGCGTAGGGTCTCCTCTTTTAGATACTGGGAAACCGAGGTGACGGCGTCGCTGGCCCGGATGGCCAGGCGCACCATGGGGAGGTAGCTGGGGTCCGAACCTACGACGGTGATGTCCGTGCCGTGGAGGGTTGTGACCACCTTCAGGCGGTCCTCCATGGCCATCCGTGCCAGGAGTGCGGCACTGGCGTGGGGGATGGCGTAGTGGGCGTGCATGATCTCCAGGCCGTGCTTGTCCGCCACATCCGCCATTTTGGAGGCCAGGGCAATGGAGAATGGTTCGGCCTCGAAGAGCGGATAGGGGGCCGCCGTGACCTCATGGAACCATACGTGGTCCTCGAATCCCTGCAGCCGTGGCGGCAATGACTGGCTCAAGAGGTGGACCTCGTGCCCTCTGGCGGCCAAGGCCTTGCCCACTTCAGTGGCCACAACGCCGGAGCCTCCGAAAGTTGAGTAGCAGGAAATACCGATGCGCATGGTTCAACCCTTAGTGGGATTATGATGGGTTCTGTCCAAGGAAGACTTCATGCCCCTCATCGTGCTGATTGTGCTCTACCTGATCAAAGCCCTGGTGCTGCTGATCTTCATCTCCAGCGTTCTATCATGGTTCCGCCCGGATCCCAGAAATCCTTTCGTGAAACTGGTGCGAACCGTGGTGGATCCCTTGCTGCACCCCATCCAGCACATCATCCCGCCGGTCGGAGGCATGGATTTCAGCCCCCTGATCGCCTTTGTGATCCTGCTTCTCCTGCAATCCCTGCTCCAGAAGGGCTTCACCTACTGAGGACGTCATGAAGTACACGCCGCTAGATATTCAGCGCAGGGAATTCGAGAAGTCCTTCAGGGGAGCGGACAGGGACGAGGTCCGGACCTTCCTCCATGAAGTGGCCGGGGAGTGGGAGGAGCTCCTCCAGGAAAATCAGAGGATGCGCACAGAAATCCTGGATCTTCGGGAGCGCATTCAGCAGTACCAGGAGCAGGACCGCATCTTCCGGGAGACCCTGCTGCACGCCCAGAAGACCCGGGAAGAGTTACTTGATAGCGCCAACCGGGAGCGGGTCCTGATCCTCAAAGAGGCCGAGTTCCGAGGAGAAGAGATCACGCGAGAAGCCCAGCAACGGGTGGTGGAATTCGAGGCCAACCTCCGGACCCTGAAGCTGGAGCGGATCCGCATTCTCCAGGAAATCGATACCTTGCTGGGGAGGGGGCGGCGCTTTCTCCAGGAGGAGGCCCCGGAGATGTTCCCCCCTGCAGACGTGACCCGACTGCTGGATGATGTGTTCCCCGGGGCAGACAGCCAGGGGCCGAGCATATAAAAACCAGGCCCAGCCTTGTCGCTGGGCCTGACCATTTTCGGGGGGGCTGTTACTTGATGCCCTTCAGGGAGGGGTCTTCAAGCATGGCCTTGACCTCTTCCGCGTGTTTACCCTTGGGAGCGACCTCCAGGTATTTCTTGAAGTTCTGCTTGGTGGCCTTGAGGTTGTTTCCTGCAAACTCGCACATCGCCAGCATGTAGTAGGCTTCGGCGAAGTTGGGGTCCACCTGGATGGCCTTGAGGAAGAATGGCTTGGCGGCCGCCATGTCGCCCTTGTTGTAGGTCTCCACCCCCTGGTTGAAGGCCAGTTCCGGGCGGGGGCCGATGAGGGCATCCAGGCTTGCCTGGTAGGTAGTGGCGGCTTCCGTGTCCCCCTTCGCTTTGCTGGTCGTGATAAGAGCGTCCAGCACCCTCTGGTCCTTGGGGTTGCGGGCCAGGGCGGCCTTGAGGCGGGGTTCGGCCTGTCCCCACAGTTCGGTCTGCCGGGCAGCATCCTGGCGACCAACTTCGAAAAGTACCACACCGTAGACCCGCTCTACCTGGGCGACCTGGGACTCGAGTTCGGGCTTCTTTTCGGCTGGCAGCAGTTCAAGGGACTCTTTGAGATTGCTGAAAGCGCTCTCCACAAGCGGGAGGGCCGCAGTGTAATTCTTGTCGTTGTACAGGACGACGGCTTGGTTGAATGCATCGGCGCCGATCACGGCCTTGTCTCCGCTTGGCTGAGGAGCGCCCTGGGGCGCTGCGGCCCGGACGTCCTCCGGCTTCATGAGGCAGAAGTCCTGGTTGAGAGTATCCCCCAAGGGTATCTTGAGGTGGATGGTCAGGGGAGCAAAGCCCTCGGCGCTCGCCGTGATGTCGAATTCCTTGGGCTCGAGGCCCACTTGCTGGAAGGTCCCGTTACCGGAAACCTTCAGGGTCTTGGTCCAGGAGATATCGGTGCGCTTGAGGACGATGGTCGCATTGGGGACGGGTTTCCCGGCCTTGTCTAGGACCTTGCCCGTGATACGACCCGTCGTGTCCGCGGCAAGGGTCAAACAGATGGTGGCGCCCAGCAGGGCGGAGAGCATACGGCTCATGGAAAGCCTCCGGCATTCAAGGTTCTACCCATTGTGGCCGAACTTTGAGAAGGGGTGCAGGCTTCAGTTGCATACTTGTGGTACGCTCCAGGTCAAGTTGCGGGGTTGAAATGAATGGCGCGATACAAAGACCGGTGCGGTGGGCGGCCCGATTTGTGGCGCTTCTCGCCCTGATTGTATGTTTGGTTCCTGCTTGTCGCGCTGCGGAGGTCCCCCCGCCGCCAAGCGCAGCCGTGGCCTTGAGCTATCGGGCTGAGGGCTTGCAGAAGGCCCTTCTTTCCGGGGATGCAGACAAGATCCAGGCTGCCGTCCAGGAGGTGGAACTTCTCCGGAGGAACTACGGAACCCTGGATCTCCTGCCCCTTGTGGAGGCCATGGCCCTCTGGGCCCGTCAGCAGGGTGAAGCCGGTCAGCCTGAGTTGGGGCTCAAGGCCATCCAGGTGGCTGACCGTTGGGCTCCCCGCTGCCCGACGGTGCTTTGCACGAGCATCATCCTTCAGCGGCAGGAGGGAATCAAAGGGTATTTCATGAGTCTCTCGGAGGTCGTGGAACTCACCCGGTTACGCATGACACATCCAATACACCGATGGCTCTGGCTGGTGCAGCACCTCGCCTGGCTCCGATTCATGGCCACGGCTCTGCTCTGGGGCTGGGCCCTGGCCATGGCCATGCGCTATCGCCGGGTGTTCCGCTACACCTGGGAGGAGCCGCTCCTCAAGCGTGGGCTTCCATCGCTCCCGGTGGCGCTAATTGGAGCTTGTCTCCTGGCCTTCCCCGTCCTGGTAGGGCTGGACCCCAGTCTGTGCGCTGCCCTCTGGCTTTGGTTCCTGGCGCCCTATTTCACCATCCAGGAAGTGAGGGTCGGGGTAGTGGTCCTGGTGCTCCAGTTGCTCCACCCAGCCCTGGCGGCAATGGAGCCCCTATCTCACCAGGAGCCGCAGCGGAGCATCGTTTCACTGCAGACCCAGCCCTTGCCCCGTCCCATCAGCGAGCGGATCCTCAAGGCCCTGCCCGAAGGAGACGTCGCCTTCCTGAATGGGTGGGCGCTGCTCCAGGAACAGAAGTGGGGCGAAGCGGAGCTGGTCTTCGCATCCCTGGGCGGGAAACACCCAGCCCGAGCGGAGGTGATCAACAACCAGGGTGTCGCATGCTACCAGCAGGGGAAGTTCGAGGAGGCCCGGGGGCTCTTTGAGCAGGCGTATCGCCTTTCACCCCTCAGCCCGGAAGTGCTGTTCAACCAGAGCGTCATCGCCTTCAGGCAGCTGGACAGCAGCACTGGGCTCGCCAAACAGGACGAGGCCCGACGGCTGGATCCCGACAACTTTCTCAGGATGAACCTTGCCAGCCAGGCCCGCAGCGAGCAGCGCACCTTTGCCATGCCCCTGCCGGACAGCCCGGAGCGCATGGCCGCCCTCAGGGGGCGAAATGCTGCCCCCGACCCCGACCCAGGGATCGGGCCCCATCTGATCTTTGCCGCCATCTATCCCATCCTGGCACTCTTGGCCCTTCTCTGGCGGGTTCGCCAGAGTGTGCGCAAGGCCCATCCCTCCCAGTGCACCCGCTGCGGCGACCCCTTTCACACCACTGATTCTCCGGATGTCTTCGTGTGCTCCAAGTGTCACCATCTCTTCGTCCTGAAAGACGGGCTCCATGGCGAGAGCAGGAAGCTGAAGGTTGAAGAAGTGGCCACCTACCAGGGGGCCCAGCGGATTCTCCACCGCACGCTCCGCATACTGCTCCCGGGTCTGGATGCTGTCCTGCTGGGGGCCACCGGGAGCGGTTTCGCGGAGTTCAGCTTCCTGACCTTCGCCCTGGGTATTGTGTTTGCTACCGGCCGTTCCGTTCGGTTCCCGGGCGAGATCCTGCCGGATCCGGTCTCGTCCTGGGTTCCCCTGGGCTTCGCACTCCTGGTAGTGCTCTACCTGCGCTCCTGGTTCAAGTTCCTGCCCAGCAAGAGGTCCTGACATGGCACTCGAAGGCTCTCTCCGCGATTTCGATCTCTTCTCCCTCTTCAATATGATCAAGACCCAGGGGAAGAGCGGCACCCTCGTGCTCTCCCGGGGGCAGGAGTTCGTGAAGATTTTCTTTGACCAGGGGGATGTCGTCGGGTGCGACTCCAACCAGGTCCGCATCGAAGATCGGGTGGGGGCCATGCTGGTGCGCCTGGGTCGGCTCTCGGGGGACGAACTCCTCGGTCTCATCCAGCTCCAGCGCCAGACCCTGAAGCGCATGGGCACCCTGCTTCTGGAGTCGGGGAAGGTTACACCCCAGGACCTCCAGGACGCCCTGTTCAACCAGGCCATGTCCATCATCTACCGCACCTTCCGTTGGGTGGAGGGAGACTATCGCTTCGATTCCATCTTGCCCCTGGAGATGGATCGGGAAAACTTCCCGCCCATCCCCGTGGATACGGTCCTGATGGAAGCTGCCCGGGTCATGGACGAGTGGCCCGAGGTGCAGCGCCGCCTGCCTGACCACAACACCGTGCTGGTGAAGTCCGAAAAGGCCCGCGCCCTGCATCTGGACATGGAACAGGACCTCTCCGGTGTGTTCGAAGGTGGTGGCACCTATGGCGGCCAGGCATCCGGTTTGAACCATGAGCAGGAGACCGTGCTCACCTACTTCAGTGAGCCCCAGACCATTGCGGGGATTCTCCAGATCACTCGCTACGACGAATTGGACACATGCAAGCGCATTGCCGAGCTGCTGAACAGCGGTCTTCTGGAAATGGCCGCCGAGGCCGTGCCGGCGCCTCCCCCCGCCTGGGGGACTCCGGCTGCGGCCCGGGTTACTCGCCATGAACCCGCCAAGCCTTTGCCCTGGTTCTGGGCCATCGTCGCGGTGCTTTTGGCCGCACCTTTGCTGACCTACGTGCCCAGGAGCCGCCAATCCTTCAACCAGGGCCTGGCGAGCCTGCAGCGGGCGGATATCCGCACGGTGACGGACCCGGGAACCCGGGACCGCAAGAATTGGGTCCTGCGTTTGGCATCTCCGGGCGACGGCGGCAAGGGGCTTGCCGAGCGGTTGGGTATTGACATGGAAGTCGCCGAGAATCCGGTGCCGGACTTCCGCAAGCGCCCTGATCCCCTAGCGTCCCCTGAAGTCCGGCAGCCGACGCTCCAGGAAGGCCGCTAGGCCCTCCTGGCGGTCCCAGGAGCCTTCCAGGGAGCCGAAAAGCCGTGCCTCCAGATGGAGGCCCTCCTCCAGTGACAATTCGGCGCCTTCGTTCACGGCCTGGATGACTGCACTCAAGGCCATGGGACCCCGGCGGCCCAGCGTCTGGGCCAGTCGGAGGGTCTCATCCGCGAGGGCCTGGGGGGCGCAGATCCGGCCCACCAGCCCCATGCGCAAGGCCTCTTCAGCCGTGACCGGCTCACCCGTGAGCATCAGGTGCAGAGCCTGGGCCCGACCGATCAGACGGGGCAGGCGCTGGGTGGCGCCGTAGCCCGGGAGAATGCCCAGCCCCACCTCAGGGCAGCCGAGACGGGCGGAGGTGCTGGCGATGCGGATATGACAGGCCAGGGCCAGTTCCAGCCCGCCCCCCAGGGCCCAGCCCTGGATGGAGGCCACCACGGGTCTGGGGAATGCCTGGATGCGGTTGAATATGGCCTGAACGGCCAGGGCGGCGGCCTCGGCCTCGCCTGGGCTCCGGTCCTTCATGCCCTGGATGTCCGCTCCCGCAGCGAAGGCCTTTTCACCGGCGCCGGACAGTACCACGACCCTGACCTGAGGGTCCCTTGCCACGTCGGTGAAGGCTTGATCCAGCTCCGTCAGTAGAACCCCGTTCAGGGCATTGTGCTTTTCCGGGCGGTTTAGGGTGATCCAGGCAATGCCCTCTTCCACACGTTTCAGCACCAAGGACATGGGAGCCTCCGGGCTCCATTGTAGACTGGGGTATGGACTCTATCGCCCGACTCAATCCCCCCCACCCCCTGAGCTACCGGGACAGCCTGATGGCCTTCCTCCGGGAGGACTGGGGCACCCAGGACTGGGGAAGCGCTTCGGTGCCCGATCGCCCTGTAGAGGCGCGGATTGTGGCCAAGGATCCCCTGGTACTGGCCGGGCTCGAGGTCCTCCGGGAAGTCTTCCGGGCCGTGGATCCGGACCTGAGGGTTCGCCTTGCTGCCGCCGATGGCGAAGCGGTGGAACGGGGCCGGGAAGTCTGCCATCTCTCGGGTTCCAGTCGAGCCATTCTTATGGGCGAGCGGGTCTCCCTGAATCTCCTCCAGCGTCTCAGCGGGACCGCGACCCTGACCCGGGCCTTCGTGGAGGCTGTGGCAGGCACCCGTGCCCGTATCCTGGATACACGCAAGACCACGCCGGGACTCAAGCTCCTGGAGAAATACGCCGTGCGCTGCGGTGGCGGCTTCAACCATCGCCTGACCCTGGGGGATGGCCTGATGCTCAAGGAGAACCACATCACCGCAGCGGGGGGCATCGCCCCGGCGGTGGCCCATGCCCGGGAGGTGGCCCCAAGCCTAGTGCGGATCGAGGTGGAGGCGGAAACCCTGGACCAGGTACGGGAATGCCTGGCCATCGAGGGCGTGGATGTGGTCCTCCTGGACAACATGGACAACGGCCAGATGGCCGAGGCCGTGCGACTCCGGGACGGATCGGGACGGCGACTGCTCCTTGAGGCCAGCGGGAACATGAGTCTGGCCCGGGTGCGCTCGGTGGCGGAAACCGGCGTGGATTACATTTCCGTCGGGGCCCTCACCCACAGCGCTCCGGCCGCCGATCTCAGCCTGAGGATGGCTTGATGGTGGATCGGGGCCTCTTCTGCAATCGCACCCTCAACCTCCGGGCCATCAAGGCCATCGGCTACGACATGGACTACACCCTGGTGGAATACCGGGTGGAAGCCTTTGAACGCCGGGTCTTTGAGTATGCCCGGGAGCGTTTTCAGACCATGGGGTGGCCCGTGGACGAGCTGCGTTTCGACCCCTCCATGGTGGCCCGGGGCCTGGTTATCGACACCGAGCTTGGAAACGTCGTGAAGGCCAACCGCTTCGGCTTCGTGAAGAAAGCCATGCACGGCACCCAGTCCCTGGACTTCAACCACCAGCGTCTGGCCTATGCCCACCTCACGGTGGAACTGGCCGAGCCCCGATGGGTCTTCCTCAACACCCTGTTCGCCCTCTCGGAGGGGTGCCTCTACGCCCAGCTCGTGGACCTCATGGACCAAGGGAAGCTGGAGGGTGTCAGGAGCTACTCCGAGCTCTACCACAAGGTCCGGGCCGCAGTGGACGCCCAGCACTTCGAGGGCAGGCTCAAGGCGGAGATCGTTTCAGACCCCGAGCGCTATGTGATCCTGGACCCGGATGCGGCGCTGACGCTGCTGGATCAGCGGGCGGCGGGGAAGAAGCTGCTGCTCATCACCAATTCCGACTGGCACTACACCTCCTTCATGATGGCCCATGCCTATGACCGCTTTCTGCCGGAGGGCATGGTCTGGCGGGATCTTTTCGAGCTCGTGATCGTCAGCGCGCGCAAGCCTGATTTCTTCACGGCCCGGAACCCCTTCTTCGAGGTGGCGACGCCCGAAGGGCTCCTCAAGCCCTGCATCGAGCCCCTCCACAGTGGCCGCGCCTACTATGGGGGGAGCGCCGCCCAGGTGGAGTCCCAGCTTGGGCTTTCCGGGGACGAGATCCTCTATGTGGGGGACCACATGTTCGGTGACGTCCACGTCTCCAAGAGTGTCCTCCGCTGGCGGACCGCCCTGATCCTCCGGGAGCTGGAGGGCGAGGTTGCGGCCCTGGAGTCTTTCCGGGGACAGGAGCAGGTCCTGGCGGCACGGATGGAGGCCAAGGAGGCCCTGGAGGCCCACCTGTCCCAGGTCCGGGTGGATCTCCAGCGGATCAGGGCTGGCTACGGCCCCCAGCCTCTCCTGGATGAGAGGGCCCTGGACGCCCAGATCCAGGAACTCCGCAATGAGCTGCGGGCTCTGGATCTGGAGATCACGCCCATCGCCAAAGCGGCCATGGAGCTGACCAATCCCCGCTGGGGTCTCCTCATGCGGGCCGGCAACGACAGCTGTCCCAAGCTCCCACTTTTCGCGGGTCAGCCAGACCAGCACTTCCTTGCCCTTCTCGTCCTTGCCTGCGTATTTCAATTTCCGGGGCCCCTGGGGGTCCCGCTTGGTGACCTTCACCCCGGGTCCTTCACCCTGGGTCAAGAGGCGCCATAGGCCATCCGTTCCCCCTAGGCTTGGGAGGAAGGGCAGGGGCAGGGCTCCCAGGTCCGGAGCGCTCTGGTCGATGTGCTGGCGGGGGATCTGGATGCGGTAGCCCGTGGAGCGCTCACCGCTGACCAGGGCCAGTCGTTCTCCCAGGCCGTGGAGTTCCAGCACGAGACGCCCGCTGGTGGGTTCCAGGAGCACGGCCAGGGTGCCCTGGCCTTCGCCATCGGCTCCCGCATAGCCCCAGGCATACTGGGCTCGCAGGGGCACTGGCACCTGGGGGGGGGCGGTCTGGGCAAGGGCCGGAAGGAGTAGCAGGGCGATCAAGGAAGCTCCTCTTCTTCGTCATCGAGGCTTTCATCGGTGTCATCGGGAGAGGCCACGGCGGCCGCCTGCTTCCCGATGCGGATCTTCAGGTCCCTCACCTTCAGCTCCAGTTCCCTGCGCTCGGGGAAGGCATGGGCCAGGGCCCGCTCCCACTGCTCAAGAGCCTCCTGGTCGCGCCCCAGTTTCAGGAGCACCTCGCCGAGATGTTTGCGGGTTTCCGGGCTGTAGGGGTTGAGTTCGGCGGCCTTGCGAAGGGAGGTCTCGGCCTCCTGGAAGCGGCCCTGCTTGAAGAGCAGCCAGCCCCAACTGTCCAAGGTGGAGCCGTTGTCGGGTTCCTGTTTGAGGGCGGCCTGGATGAGTCTGGCGGCTTCCTCCTGGTTTCCTTCGTGCTCGATCAGGAGATAGCCAAGGTTGTTCTGGAGCGTGGGGTTGTCGGGGGACAGGCGCTGGCCTTCCCGGAGGACTTCGAGGGACTCCTTCCAGCGGCCCAACTGGTCCAGGGCGTTGGCCTGCAGCAGCATGAGGTCGATGCTCCGGGGCGGAGCGATCTTCCGGGCCTCTTGGAGGGCCTTGAGGCAGGCTTCCCAACGCTGGAAATAGGCCAGATGATTGGCGGAGGCCTCTCTCTCGAGGGACCGGAGGGCCCGCCGGGCATCGCCCCCCAGGGACCAGCGATCCTCGAAAAGGTCGATCGGGAAGGTTCTGGCGAGGCCAAAGACATCCTCCTCCTTGAACCGCTTCAATCCCTCCCGCAGTCGGGTCCGGGCGGTCTTGAGCTGGCCGAGGCGGACCTCAGCCACAAAGGCCAGGGACTGGAGGCGGGGGCTGCTTTCGGACTCCGGGGCCCAGCTTCTGACAAGGTCCAGGGTCTCCTGGGGGCGCTCGGTCATGAGGGTGCAGGCTGCCAGAAGTTCCCGGGCAGTGGTCTGGAAAGCCTTGCTTTCACGGTCCTGACTGGCCTTGAGGATGGCCATCAGGCGGGTTTCAGCCTCCGGAATCCGGCCCAGGTTCATGAGGCAGAGGGCGGTGTAATAGGAATTCCTGGGAGTACCCTTCAGGGCTTCAGCTTGGTTGAGGCTTTGGAGGGCGCCCGAGAAATTGCTGGCACGGAGCCGCACCAGGGCGATGTTCTCCCAGATGCCGGGCTCCTGGGGCAGGTGCTGTCCCAGGAGCAGGAAACTCTCCTCGGCGTGTCCGAGAAAGCCCTGATCGGCCTGCTCCCGGGCCAGATCCTCCAGAAGCTTGAGGTATTTGGGATCCGCTTCCAGGGGAGATGCCAGGGCCATGATGGCTTCCCGGCGGGGTTCATAGCGCTTGAGGCGATCCGCCCAGAATGCGGCCCGTTCCCAGGCCAAGTCCCCCAGGACCTTGCCCCGCAGGTTGAGGCTGGGGTGCAGCCGTCCCAGGTGGACCCATGCCCGGAGGGCTTCAGCCTCGTGCTTGTTGGCTTCGCAGACTTCTCCCAGGCGGTACCAGAGTTCCACGTCCTGGGGCAGGAGTTGGGTGGCCTTCTGCAGGGCCAGTTCGGCCAGGGGAAGGACTTCTGGTTTGGTCTGGGCCAGGGCGGAGCGGAGGATGCCCAGGTGAGCCCACGCCTCGGCATTCCTGGGGGCCAGTTCCGTGGCCCGTTGGGCCGGTGCGGCCGCCCCCTGGAGGTCGCCTGCCTCCATGAGGCATTCCGACAGACGCAGGTGGGCTTCCGCACTCTCGGGCTGGAGCTCGATAACACGACGGTAGAGCGCAGCGGCGCCCCTCGGGTCTCCGTTTTCCCCCTCGCGTTGCCTCTCCCGGGCCTGGAGCATTAGTGCCCGGGGATCATCAGCGCCTTGGAGGCAGGGTACGCCAAGTGCCAGGGTGGCGGACAGGATCAGCTTTTTCATCTCGAACACTAGGCACTCGCGGGGTAAGGGTGACCACTCATCGGGTCGGAATTACCCGATTGTAATAGTGAAAAAATGCATGATTGGAATTTCTTGACGATTTTGAATGGTAGGACGGATGATATGACTACATTCGGTTTCACTTGTCCCCATCGGCCTTTGCAGGGCATCGAGGGTGGTCAAGCACATCATCGGCAGGGCGTCGGGACAAAAGGAATCCTGGTTGGAAATGCGTTAATGGAAGCAGGGGTTCTGTCCGAAGTTCAGATTCGCACAGGAACAGCCAATCTGGCAGTTCCGATACCTTCCAGCACCAAGGTCCAGAAGCTTTTCCCTGTTTCCTCCCTATTCTGTAGTGATTTCAACTTAATTTTCGAATGGAGAAACCATGGCAGCTCAGATACTCGACGGCAAGGCGATCGCAGGGAAGCTTGGCGAGCAGGTGCGTGCTGACGTCCAGGCCTTCACTGCCAAGCACGGTGTGACCCCTATGCTGACGGTGGTGATCGTGGGTGAAGACCCGGCTTCCAAGGTCTATGTGGCCAGCAAGCACAAGACCTGTGTCGAGCTGGGCATGAAGTCCGAAGTGATCCGCCTCCCCGAGACCGCCACCGAGGACGAACTGCTGGCGGTCATCGAGCGCCTGAATGCCGATCCCCTCAACCACGGCATCCTGGTGCAGCTCCCGGTTCCCAAGCACATCAATTCCGAGAAGGTGCTGGAGCGCATCCGCCCCGACAAGGATGTGGATGGTTTCCACCCGGTGAATGTCGGCAAGCTTTCCATCGGCAAGGAGCACTTGGTGCCCTGCACCCCCTACGGCGTCATCAAGATGCTGGAGATCTCCGGGATCTCCGTGGAGGGCAAGAACGCCGTCGTCATCGGGCGCAGCAACATCGTGGGCAAGCCCATGGCCGCCCTGCTGCTCTCCCGCAGCGCTACGGTTACGGTCACCCACTCCAAGACCAAGGACCTGGCCGCCGTCTGTGCCCAGGCCGACATTCTGGTGGCCGCCATCGGCAAGCCTGAGTTTGTCACCAAGGATATGGTCAAGCCCGGTGCCGTCGTGATCGATGTGGGCATCAACCGCCTGCCTACGGGCAAGCTGGTGGGCGATGTGAAGTTTGATGAGGCTTCCGAAGTCGCCGGTTACATCACCCCCGTCCCCGGCGGGGTGGGGCCCCTCACCATCGCCATGCTGATGTACAACACGCTGCGTGCCGCTGAACTGCAGCTCCAGAACTAGTTCTCTCCCCGACCCCCTGGTCGGTGGCAGGTTTTCCCCCATTCCCCCCTTTAGGAGGATTCCATGAAGAGTGATGTCGAAATCGCCCAGGCAGCGACCATGCTGCCGATCACCAAAGTTGCCGCCGAACTCGGTCTGACCGAGGACGATATCGAGCTCTATGGCAAGTACAAGGCCAAGGTTTCCCTGAAGGTCTGGGACCGCGTCAAGGAGCGCCCCAACGGCAAGCTCGTCCTGGTGACTGCCATCAACCCCACCCCCGCCGGTGAGGGCAAGACCACCACCACCGTGGGTCTGGGCGACGCCTTCCACAAGCTGGGCAAGAAGTCCATCATCGCCCTGCGCGAGCCCTCCCTGGGCCCCTGCTTCGGCGTCAAGGGGGGCGCCGCTGGCGGCGGTTACGCCCAGGTGGTCCCCATGGAGGACATCAACCTCCACTTCACCGGCGACATCCACGCCGTGACCACCGCCCACAACCTGCTGGCCGCCATCATCGACAACCACATCCACCACGGCAACGAACTGGGCATCGACATCCGCCGCATCGCCTTCCGCCGCGTTGTGGATCTGAATGACCGCGCCCTCCGTTCCACCATCGTGGCCCTGGGTGGCAAGGCCAACGGCATGCCCCGCGAAACCGGCTTCGATATCACCGTGGCCTCTGAGTTCATGGCCATCCTCTGCCTGGCTTCCGATCTCGAGGACTTCAAGGCCCGCGTGAACCGCATCGTGATCGGCTACACCTACGCCGACAAGCCCGTGACCGTGGCCGACCTGAAGGTGGCCGGTGCCCTCACCGCCCTCTTCAAGGACGCCATCAAGCCCAACCTGGTTCAGACCCTGGAAGGCACCCCTGCCTTCGTCCACGGCGGTCCCTTCGCCAACATCGCCCACGGCTGCAACACCCTCATGGCCTCCAAGTTCGCCCTCAAGCTGGCGGACGTGCTGGTGACCGAAGCCGGGTTCGGCGCCGACCTGGGTGCCGAGAAGTTCATCGACATCAAGTGCCGCTTCGCCGGATTCCAGCCTGATGCCGTGGTCATTGTGGCCACCGTCCGTGCCCTCAAGATGCATGGTGGCGTGGCCAAGGCCGACCTGGGCCAGGAGAACGTGGACGCCCTCGACAAGGGCCTCGCCAACCTCCTGAAGCACATCGAGAACGTGCAGGGCTTCGGTCTGCCCGCTGTGGTGGCTGTCAACGCCTTCCCCACCGACACCAAGGCCGAGCTGGATCGCCTGGTCGCCCTCTGCACCCAGGCCGGTGCCGAGGTCTCCGTGTCCGAAGTCTGGGCCCGGGGTGGCGAGGGTGGTGTGGATCTCGCCAGGAAGGTGGAAGCCGCCTTCGCCAAGAAGGGCGACTTCAAGTTCCTCTACGACGTCAACCTGCCCATCAAGGAGAAGATCAACGCCATCGCCACCAAGATCTACGGCGCTGACGGTGTCAACTTCACCGCTGCCGCCTCCAAGACCATCGATCAGCTGACCGCCATGGGCCTGGACAAGACCCCCATCTGCATGGCCAAGACCCAGTACAGCTTCAGCGACGATGCCACTAAGCTCGGCCGTCCCTCCGGCTTCAAGATCACCGTCCGCGAAGTCCGCGCCTCCGTGGGTGCCGGCTTCCTGGTGGCCATCGCCGGCGAGATCATGACCATGCCCGGCCTCCCCAAGAAGCCCGCGGCTGAAGTGATCGATATCGACAACAATGGCGTCATCGGCGGACTGTTCTAGGTCCACTGCACATGGGCCCCTGAGGGAGCCCATTTTCCTGAAGACCCTCTGGAGGGAAGGGGCCCGCATCTCGCCCCTTCCCTCAGAGAACCCACCTGAATCAAACCCGTTTTCACGGACTCCCCAGGGGTCCGGGGCGTTGCGTTAAGGTGGGGCAATTCCCGATTCCGTTTCGGTTCCAGTATTGAAGGAGGGCTTCCGGTGGAGCATCTCAAGACATTCCAGCAATCCCTGCAGTCCAAAGATGCCTTCTGTATCACCTGGGAGTTGGTGCCTGGCCGTGGGGCCTTTGAGAAGGCTCAGGATCAGGTTTTCTACGCCGCGGAGCAGGCTGCCAAGGGCGGCAAGGTCCATGCCCTGACCATCACCGACAACCCCGGGGGCAACCCCGCGCTATCCGCCGAGATGCTGGGGGTTGAGGTCAACAAGCTGGGCATCGAACCCCTGGTGCATTTCACCTGCAAGGACAAGAACCGCAATCAGATGGAAGGTCTGCTCCATGGCATGGAGCGGGGCTCCGTCCACAATCTTCTGGTCATGACCGGTGACTACACCTATTCCGGCCATCTGGGTCGGGCCAAGCCGGTCTTCGACTACGATCCCGTCCATCTCCTGACCCTGATCACGGACATGAACCAGGGCCTGGAAGTGCCCACCATGAAGGGGACGACCCGTCTCAAGCCCGCACACTTCTTTGCGGGTGCCGCCGCCAGTCCCTTCAAGGCCACCGAGTCCGAACTGGTGACCCAGTACTTCAAGCTGAAGAAGAAGCTGGAGGCCGGGGCCCAGTTCATCGTGGCCCAGCTGGGCTATGATGCCCGCAAGTTCCACGAACTGCTTCAGATGGTCAAGCATATGGGCTTCGGGCATATCCCGGTGATGGGCAATGTGTACGTCCTTCCCCTGGGTGCCGCCAAGCTCATGAACCGCAACGGCCTGCCGGGCTGTGTTGCCACCGACGAGCTGGTTTCAGTGCTGGATGCCGAGTCCAAGGCGTCTGACAAAGGCAAGGGGCTGCGTATCGAGCGGGCCGCCAAGATGTACGCCTTCATGAAGGGCATGGGCTACGCCGGCGTCCACCTCGGCGGTCACGGGGTCTCCTACGACGATCTGGAGTTCATCCTGGGGCGCGGCGAAGAGCTGGTGGCCAATTGGCAGGAGCTCCTCCCGGAGTTCGATTTCCCCCAGGCCGACGGCTTCTACTACTTCGAGAAGGACGCCAAGACGGGCCTCAACACCGAGAAGCCGGTGGACCGCTCCGAGCGCCCTTCCTCCTCCCTGACGTACAAGGCCATGCAGGTCCTTCATCACGCCGCCTTCGAGCCCCAGGGCCTGCTTTTCAAGCCCATGCAGCGCCTCGCTGCGGCGGTGGAGGGAAAGCCCCTGGAGCACACCTATACCAAGCTCGAACACCTCTGCAAGGTGGTGAGCAACGAGTGTGAGAGCTGCGGCGACTGCGCCCTCTTCGACCTGGCCTATCTCTGTCCCATGAGCCAGTGCCCCAAGGCCCAGCGGAACGGTCCCTGCGGCGGTGGTCTGAACGGCTACTGCGAGGTGTATCCCAAGGGGAGCCACGGCGAGCAGGAGTGCATCCATGTCCGGGCCTACAACCGCCTCAAGAGCCATGGGGCCGAAGAACAGCTTGGAGCCTACGCGATCCCTGCTTTGAACTCCGACTTCCGGTGGACCTCCTCCTGGATCAACTTCTACCTGGGTCGCGATCACAGCGCCAAGCGGCTGGGGATCGAAGCCCCCAAGGCCGACGGGAAGTAGGACATTTCCTTTCGCTGACCCGGGCCCCCACAGGTTTTCTGTGGGGGCCTGTTGTAGTCTGGGATCATGAGCGAGCCGAACTTTCAGGATGCCCTGGTCTTTACGGGAGGAGGCACGGGGGGGCACTACTTCCCGGCCATCGCCTTGGCGGAGGGTGCCCGGGAGCGGTGGCCCGAGCGGCCCATCGCCTTCGTGGGCGCCCGCCGGGGCATCGAGGCCAAGCAGCTGCCCCAGTCGCCCTGGCCCCACGTCCTGCTGGATGTGGAGGGATTCCTGGGCCGTTCGCCCTTCCGGGTGCTGAGATCCGCCCTGAAGCTCTGGAAGGCCTACCGCTTTCTTCTGAGGGCCTGGAAGGGGGCCCGTCCCTGGGCTGTGATCGGCACCGGCGGCTACGCCAGTGCTCCGGCTCTCCTGGCGGCACGCTCCCTGGGCATCCCCTACTACATCCACGAGTCCAATGCCGCCCCCGGGGCCCTGGTGCGCCATCTGGCCAAAGGAGCCCAACGGGTGTGGTGCGGCATGGAGGCGGTCCAGGAACGCCTGCCCGGTGCCAAGTGCCTGGTGGTGGGCACCCCGGTTCGGGCGGGTTTCCTGCGGGAGTTCAAGCCCTTGGATGCGCTGGCAGCCCCTTACCGGCTCCTGGTCCTCGGGGGCAGTGGCGGTGCCCGGGCCATCAACCGGGCCATGGCCGAACTGGGGCAGGGGCTGCTCGAGGACCATCCGGACTGGGAAATCCTCCATCAGGCCGGTCCCTCCCAGTACGAAGCCCTGAAGGACACTGCCTTCCATCCCAGACATACCCTGGTCCCCTTTCTGGAGGGCATGGATGGCGTGCTCGAGGCCACCAGCCTACTGATCTCCAGGGCCGGGGCGAGCACCTGTTCCGAATTGATCGCCTGCGGACGCCCGGCGATCCTGGTTCCGCTCCCCACCAGCGCGGGGGATCACCAGCGGATGAACGCTCTGGCCATGGCTGCCGAGGGGCGGGCCGAGGTGGTCGAGGAGGGGCCTGATTTCCTGCCCCGCCCCTGAAATGCAGAATCCCCCCGATTGCTTTCGCACATCGGGGGGATTCACCTGGAGTGGGTCTAGCCCTCGGCGGTGAGCAGGGCGCCGGTAGGCATCGCGGTCTTCTTGGCCAGCTCGCGGTTGACGAACACCTTCATGACGAGGGAAACAGCCGTGGCCAGGAGGAAGATGACCGAGTACACCTTGGTCATGGCGGCGTAGCTGCCGGTGGCCTGGTGGAGGTAGGAGGCCAGCCCGGAGCCCACCAGTCCGGCCAGGGCCCAGGCGGTCAGCACGTAGCCATGGATGGCGCTCACCTGCTTGGTCCCGAAGAGATCTCCGATGTAGGCGGGCAGGGTGGCGAAGCCTCCGCCATAGCAGGTCATGATGAGGTAGAGCACGGCCTGGAACATGAGGACAGCCTTGAGGCTGGGCAGGAACCAGAAGGCCAGCACCTGGATGACGAAGAAGGCAATGTAAGTGTTCGGGCGTCCGAAGAGGTCCGAGAAGGAGGCCCAGGCCAAGCGGCCGAGGCCATTGAAGAGGCCGATCATGCCGACCACGGCGCTGGCACCCAGAACACCCATGCCGGTCACTTCCTGGGTCATGGGGGAGGCTACGGATAGGACGGAGATGCCGCAGGTGATGTTGATGAACATCATCAACCACAGACCGAAGAAGGGCCAGGTCTTGACGGCCTCGTTGGCGGTCATGGGCCACAGGTCCATGGTGGGCTTCTGCTTGCCGGAGGCCAGAGCTTCATCCATGCCGGCGGGCTTCCAGCCAGCGGGAGGGGGGGCGAGGTAGCTGGCGGAGGCCAGCATCACGACGAGATAGACCGCCCCCAGGATCAGGAAGGTGGTGGAGATGCCGACGCTCTGGATCAGCTTGGCCATGACGGGGGCTCCAAAGAAGGCGCCGAAGCCGAAGCCCATGATCGCCAGTCCGGTTGCCAGGCCACGACGATCCGGGAACCACTTCATCAAGGTGGACACGGGGGCGACATAGCCGGTGCCGAGGCCAACCCCAGCAACACAGCAGGAGAGGTAAAGCAGCCACAGGCGGAGGCCATTGTCCGAGACCAGGCGGGAGGTCACCGCGCTGGCCGCGAAAAGGCCCAGGGCCCAGAAAAGGGCTGACACGATGCCCGACTTGCGGGGGCCCTTCTTTTCCACAAAATGACCCATCACGGCCGCGGAAGTGCCCAAGAGGAATATGGCAAGCCCAAAGGGCATACCCGCCTGGAATTGGGTCCATCCGAAGGCCTTGATAAATGGGTTCTTGAACACGCTCCATGCATAGACTGAGCCCAGTGAGACATGAATTCCAACGGCGCCCAGTGCGATGAGCCAGCGGTTCTTCAAGGCTTTCCTCCTGTTTCTGAGTCTTAGGTGTTTGGTTTAATTTGTTAAATACGTTTATTAAAATTGTGAAAGTGTAAATCGTTCGCGATGCACTATTGGGCCAACACCATCACAAGGATCATTTTGAACATAGAGATCCATCTTGAATCAAGGTATAAATATGTATATTTGTATATCGATAATCCTTTCTCAATAAAGTGGACGTCATCTGATCATATGGTGATAATGATATCGAATAAAAAGTATTTAAACCGCTTTATGCCAGTATTTAGAAATCGAGATTGACTGGATTAATTCAGTGTGTACCAAGCCTGGATTATTGTTGACTCCCAGGGGTGGTTTTTATCGGGATGCGTAGACGTTTTTTTGATCTATAGTTTCCCGGTGGATTAGTCCCGGCTCGTTTTCCTTGAGGGGTGGTGAGTTGTCCCTATGCAAATGGGTGTCACCGGATGCGCGGGGGAGGGGGCTTGGCCTGACTTGGGATGGGGTAATCGATAAAAACATCACCATTTGCGGCTCTGGTATGACCATATGCTTCGCACTACAATGGGGCTTCACGTCGACCGATGCTCCTATGCTCTAAACCCCAGTAGGGCACTATGACTGAGGTGAGCACGGGACACGCGGGGGAACCGCATGTGCATCGAGGAGAAGGCTGCGGGTGTCTCGCGGCCGATCTGGCCAAGGCTGAAGCGATCCTGGCGGAGCTGTCTCCCGTCGACTCCGGGGATCTGATTCCCCTGCTTCAGCGCCTCCAGGAGGCCTACGGCTACCTTCCCGCCGAGGTGCTCTCCGAGGTCAGCGAGCGGACCGGGATTCCCCTGAGCCGCATGTATGGGGTCATCACCTTCTACACCCAGTTCTCCACCACCCCCCGGGGGCGCCATACCATCCGCTGCTGTACCGGCACCGCCTGCCACGTTCGGGGCGCCAAGGATGTGGCCGAGGCCATCCTCCACGAAATCGATGTGGAGGTTGGCGGTACCACTGCTGACGGTCGCTTCACCTTCGAGAATGTCGCCTGCCTGGGAACCTGCTTCCTGGCTCCTGTGGTCATGGTGGACGACGAGTACTTTGGCCAGCTCACGCCTGCCAAGGCTCGGGCCATCGTGAAGAACTATTCCTGAGGAGACGCCCATGTCCGAACAATTGATTACGACTGCGAAGGAACTGACGGCCTGTCAGGAGAAGTTCCAGGAAGAAACCAACCGTTTCCGGGCTCGGGTCATGGTCTGCAGCACCGGCTGTCGGGCCCTGGGTGCCGAGGCCCTCAGCAAGGCTTTCCACGAAAAGCTGGCCGCCGCCGGCCTGGAGCGGGAAATCGCGGTGGTGGAAACCGGGTGTCACGGACAGTGTTCCCGGGCTCCCCTGGTGCTCATCGAGCCCCATGACTTCCTCTACGGCCCCGTGAAGGTGGAGGATGTGGAAGAGATCATCCAGACCACCCTGGTGGGCGGCCAGCCCGTGGATCGTCTCTGTGAGATGG
>JAFNAB010000039.1 GCA_017859955.1 Holophagaceae bacterium | reverse complement strand
CCTTGCCGAGATGGCCGGCCTCAACATCCCCGTCCCACCGGGCTTCACGGTGATCACCGACGTGTGCACCCTGTACTACCAGGAGGGGAAAAAACTTTCCCCCGAGGTAGTGGCCCAGGTAAAGGAGGCCCTCCTCTGGTTGGAGGGCGTACGTGGCAAGAAGCTGGGCGATGCCGCCAATCCTCTGCTGGTCTCCGTGCGCTCCGGCGCCCGGGTCTCCATGCCCGGCATGATGGACACGGTGCTCAACCTGGGCCTCAACGACCAGACCGTCGAGGGCCTGGCCAAGGCCAGCAACAACCCCCGCTTCGCCTGGGACAGCTACCGTCGCTTCATCATGATGTATTCCGATGTCGTGCTGGACGTCCACAAGGACCACTTCGAGCACCGCATCGAGGCCCTGAAGGCCAAAACCGGCAAGACGAGCGACACCGAGATCAGTGCCGAGGAATGGCAGGTCCTCTGCGGCGAGTTCAAGGCCATCGTGAAGGAAAAGCTCGCACCTTCAAGGAGCTCCTGGACACCGCGACCCGCCTGGAGCAGCACTTCAAGGACATGCAGGACATCGAGTTCACCATCGAGCAGGGCAAGCTCTACATGCTCCAGACCCGCGTGGGCAAGCGCACCGCCATGGCGGGCATCCGCATCGCCCTGGACATGGTCAAGGAGGGCATGATCGACGAGGCCACCGCCCTCAAGCGCATCAATGCTGACGATCTGGTGCAACTCCTGGCCCCCATCTTCGACCCCAAGGAAAAGAAGGCCTTCGAGAAGGCCGGTAAGCTCATGACCAAGGGCCTCAACGCGGGCCCCGGCGCCGCCACCGGCCGCATCGCCCTCTCCGCCGAAGAGGCCCAGGAGATGGCTGCCGCCGGCCCCGTGGTGCTGGTGCGCCTGGAAACCTCCCCTGAGGACCTGGCGGGCATGGTCGCCGCCGAAGGCATCCTCACGGCCCGGGGCGGCATGACCTCCCACGCCGCCGTGGTGGCCCGCGGCATGGGCAAGCCCTGTGTCTGCGGCGCTTCCGCCCTTTCCATCGACATTGCCAACCGCACCGTCAGCATCGGCGAGGTGGTCCTGAAGGCCGGCGAGGACTTCATTTCCATCGACGGCTCCACCGGCGAGGTCTTCGCGGGCCAGCTCTCCGCCCACCCCGCCGAGGTCAACCAGGTCCTCGTGGACAAGATCCTCAAGGCCGAGGACAGCGAAACCTACCAGCGCTTCGCCACCATCATGAACTGGGCCAACAAGGTGCGCTCCATGAAGGTCCGCACCAACGCCGACTCCCCTCACGATGCTGACGTCGCCCGGGCCTTCGGCGCCGAGGGCATCGGCCTCTGCCGCACCGAGCACATGTTCTTCGAAGGCGACCGCATCCTGGCCTTCCGCGAGATGATCCTGAGCAAGGACGCAGAGGGACGCAAGACCGCCCTTGCCAAGATCCTGCCCATGCAGCGCTCCGACTTCGAGGGCATCTTCGAGGCCATGAACGGCCTGCCCGTCAATATCCGCCTCATCGACCCTCCCCTCCACGAGTTCGTCCCCCACGACGAGAAGGGCCAGGAGGAGATGGCCAAGGTCCTGGGCGTGAGCCTCGAGGAAGTGAAGCACCGGGTCGAGAAGCTCCATGAGTTCAACCCCATGATGGGTCACCGCGGCTGCCGCCTGGGCATCACCTATCCCGAGATCATCCGCATGCAGATGCGCGCCATCTGCGAGGCCGCCATCAACGTCGCCAAGAAGGGCATCGTGGCCATGCCTGAAGTGATGGTGCCCCTGGTGGGCCACGTGAAGGAACTGACCTACACGAAGGGCGAGATGCTGGACGAACTGGCCCTGATCAACCAGGAGAATGGCACCGACTTCTCCTGCCCCATCGGCACCATGATCGAGATCCCCCGCGCCGCCCTCACCGCCGACCAGATCGCCGCCGAGGCCGACTACTTCTCCTTCGGAACCAACGATCTCACTCAGATGGGCTTCGGCTTCTCCCGGGACGATTCCGGTTCCTTCCTGCCCGAGTACGTCGCCAAGAAGATCCTGGAGGACGACCCCTTCCAGAGCCTCGACCAGCAGGGCATCGGCGAACTGGTCCGCATCGCTGGCGAGAAGGGCCGCAGCACCAAGCCCGACCTCAAGCTGGGCGTCTGCGGTGAGCACGGCGGCGATCCCCGCTCCGTGAAGTTCTTCCACAAGGTGGGCCTGAACTACGTGAGCTGCAGCCCCTACCGCGTGCCCGTCGCCATCCTGGCGGCGGCGCAGGCCACCCTGGAGAACTAATAGTCCTTAAGCTTTTCGCAGGCAGAGCACCCGAGAGGATCGGATCCTTTCGGGTGCTCTGCTTTTGGGGGGAAAAGCCGTCGCAGGCATGGTGAGATAAAGGCATGGCTTTCGAACACCCACTCCCCCTTGCCCTGCTCACCTTCGCCCTGGCCCTTGGTCTGGAACTCCTCTCACGCCGGGGCCGGAACACCCTGCCCCTCTACCGCCGCCACCTCCTCCTGTGGTCCATCTTCCTCCTGGCCAGCCTGGCCTGGGGATTCCGGACCCCGCATCCAGGCCCGGTCTTCCTGGCGGGGGCTCTGGGAAGTCTTTTCGCCCTTAGTCTCAGCTGCCTCCCCTTCCTTCGCAGCCGCGAGCTCCAGGGCTTCGCCTGGCAGCGGGGTTCGGTCCGGCGGCCCGATCCGGAGCGCCCCCTCATCCTGGTGGCCGATTCCCACTGGAGCGAGGAACTGACGGGAATCCGGGAGGCCACCCTGGCCCACCCGGAGGCGGATTGGCTCTTCCTGGGGGACATCTTTGACCTCTGGGTGGGGCTGCCCGGGGTGGAGACCGAGGCCCAGCGCTCCTTCCTCTGGTGGGTCCGGGAGCGGCGACGCCTGGGCCGCTGGGTGGGTTTCTGGATGGGCAACCGGGAGTATGCCCTGGATGGCTTGGCCAAGCACTTCGACCTGATCGGCGAGGGGGTCGGCGGCGCCCTGGACGATGAAGGCCTCGCCTGGGAGCACGGCGATCTCATCAACAACCAGGACTGGCGCTACCGGATCTGGAACCTAGTCTCCCGCAGCGGTTTCTTCTGGCTGGCGGGCCGACTGCTCCCCGCCAACTGGGTCCGGGGACGCCTGATGAAGCTGGAAAAGGCCATGCGAACCACCAACCGGGAGTACCGCCTTCCCTCCCCTGGGCCCACGAAGGCCGCTTCATGCTCTGGCATGAGGGCCGGATCCAGCCCCTCCGATAGGCCATTCCATGCCCATCATCCCTGCCGCCTGCCCCCATGACTGTCCGGATACCTGCGCCCTGCAGGTGAAGGTCGAAGAAGGCCGCGTGGTGCGGGTGAGCGGAGCTCCTGACCACCCCATGACCTGCGGGAAGCCCTGCGCCAAGGTGGGACGCTACGCCGAGCGCCTCTACCACCCGGAGCGCCTGCTCCACCCCATGAAGCGGATCGGCGCCAAGGGCGAAGGCCGCTACCAGCGCATCAGCTGGGACGAAGCCCTGGACCTCGCGGCAGAGCGTTTGAAGACCGTCGCCGCGCGCGACCCCGAAGCCATCCTGCCATACAGCTACGCCGGAACCATGGGCCTGGTGCAGGGGGACAGCATGTCCGCCCGCCTCTTCCACAAGCTGGGGGCCTCCCGGCTCCAGAAGACCATCTGCGCCGAGGCCGGTTTCCAGGGGCTGCTCCACACCTATGGGGCGGGCGTGGGCATGCACGCCGAGCACTTCAGCGAGGCCCGCCTCATCCTGCTATGGGGCACCAACCCCATCGTCTCCGGCATCCACCTCTGGACCAAGGTCCAGGAGGCCCGGCAGCGGGGCGCCCGGGTGGTGGTCATCGACCCCGTCCGCACGGCCAGCGCCGAAAAGGCCGATCTCCACCTGGCCCTGCGCCCCGGCACCGATGTGGCCCTGGCCCTGGCCATGATCCATGTCCTGATCCGGGAGCAGCTCCTGGACCACGACTTCATCGCCCGGTACACCGAGGGCTTCGAGGCCCTGAAGGCCCGGGCCGAGGCCTACTCACCGGAGGAGGCCGCCCGGATCTGCGGACTGGAGGCCGCCCAGATCGAGGCCCTGGCTCTGGAATACGGTCGGAGCAAGCCCGCCGCCATCCGCCTCAACTACGGCATGCAACGCACCCGCACCGGAGGCCAGGCGGTCCGGGCCATCTGCTGCCTACCCAGCCTGGTGGGGGCATGGCGCCACCGGGCCGGGGGTCTGCTGCTCTCCTCCTCGGGCTTCTTTCCGACGAATGGGGACGCTCTCACCCGCCCCGATCTCCTGCCCGACACTCCCAGGGCCATCAACATGAGCCTGCTGGGGGAGGCCCTGACGGATACCAGGCGCCCTATTGATTTATTATTTGTTTATAACTCAAACCCCGCCGCCGTGGCTCCGGACTCCCGCCGGGTGGCCCAGGGCCTGGCCCGGGAAGACCTCTTCACGGTGGTCCTGGAACACTTCCAGACCGACACCGCCGACTACGCCGATCTCCTTCTACCGGCCACCATGCAGATGGAGCACCTGGACCTCCACAAGTCCTACGGCCACACCTGCCTCGCCGTCAATCTCCCGGCGGTGGAGGCTCCCGGAGAGGCCCTTCCCAACACCGAGATCTTCCGCCGCCTAGCCCAGCGCCTGGGCTTCCAAGAGCCCTGCTTCCGGGACAGCGACGAGGAGATCGCCCGCCAGGCCTTCCATTGGGAGCGCACCGGCACCACCTGGGAAGCCCTCAAAGATCGGGGCTGGGCCGCCCTGCCCTTGCCGGAGGCGCCCTTCGCCGGAGGGGCCTTCCCCACGCCCTCGGGCAAGTGCCAGTTCTTCGCCACCAGCCTGGAGGCCCAAGGCCTGGAGCCCCTGCCCGCCTGGAGCGCCAACATCCAGGACCCACGCTATCCCCTGGCCCTGCTCTCCACGCCCTCCCGGGATTTCCTCAACACTACCTTCGCCAATCTGGCGGGCTGCCAGCCGAAGGCGGGCGTCCCCACCCTGGAGATCCATCCCCGGGACGCCGCGGCGAGGGGCATCCAGGAAGGCGACGAGGTCCGGGTCTTCAATGCCCTGGGGGAGATCTCCCTGAAGGCAGTGCTGACGGAACGGGTTCAGCCCGGTGTGCTGGTGGCCCCCTCCATCTGGTGGAAGAAGCGCAGCCCCGACCACAGGAACGCCAACGAGCTCACGAGCATGGCCCTGACGGATCTGGGGGGAGGCCCCACTTTCTACGATTGCCGCGTGGAAGTGCTTAAACCCTTTCCCTCCTGAGCCCATCCAATCACCATGGATACCTACCGGAGGACGTCATGAAGCCGACTGCCATCCTGCCCATCGCCCTGGGGCTGGCCCTTTTCACCGGGTGCGTCACCTACTCCGTGCGGGCCGACTACGACACCACGGCCAATTACGCCGCCTACAAGACCTTCGACTGGTACGCCTCGAGCAAGTACGCCAAGGGCAAGACCGATGGGGGCGCCAGCGCCATCATGGACCGCCGGGTCCGGCACGCCGTCGAGAAACAGTTGACCGCCAAGGGCTTCCAGTTCGAAAAGAAGGCCGAACCCGACTTCCTGGTCACCTACTACCCCGTCTACCGCAACCGCCAAGTGGTCACGACCACCAACATGGGAGGCGGCCTGTTCTGGCGGCCCTTCCACTACGGCATGAGCTCCGCCGTGAGCGAGGTCCGCAACATCAAGGAAGGCTCCATCATCCTGGAGATCGTGGACTACAAGACCAACGAGATGATCTGGCAGGCCGTGGCGGATGGCGCCCTGACGGATCTCCGGACCCCCGAGGATGCGGACGAGGTCGTGAACGACGCCGTCAGCCGGATGCTGGACAAGTTCCCGCCCCACGCCAGCAAGCAATAGCCAATACCTGGAGGCCCTGGAGTCTCCATGTCCATTCTTCCCATCCAGAAGAGCTGTGACCTTGTTATGATTTTTACATTATAACAAAACTTGCCGCAGGCTTTTTTGGGGATACAATTAAGCCATGGACGTGGAATACGATCCTGCCAAGAATGCTCGGAATATCGAGCTGAGGGGGCTGTCCTTTGAGAGAGCGCGTGATCTGGATTGGGATCGAATTCTCCTCTTCCAGGACCATCGGAACGATTACGGGGAGACCCGGTGGCTTGCCCTCGGGTTTCTGGAAGCAAGGCTCCACGTCCTGGTCTTTCTGGAAACCATGAAGGGCATCAGAGTCATCAGCTTCCGCAAGGCCAATGAAAGGGAAAGGAGGAGATATGACCAAGCGAAAACCGTTGATCGACAAAGAGGGTGAGGTTCGCGAACTGAGTCTGGAGGATATGAAGGCCTTCCGCCCAATCCAGGACTTGGCCCCTCCCTCCCTCCTGCATAAGCTCCGCGTTCGCGGCCCCCAGAAGACCCCCACCAAGGAGCAGATCAACATCCGCCTTTCCAAGTCAGTCCTGGAAAGCTTCCGTGCCACCGGCGAAGGTTGGCAGACACGCATCGATGAGGCCCTGCAGGACTGGTTGAAGGCGCACAAGCCTGCGTAAGGCGGGTAGCCCAAGTGCGATTGGAGCCTTGACCAGCACCTCGCCCTCTGTCACCTTGAACCCATCAGGAGTTTCCTTGTCCCTTTCCTTTTCCATGACCTTCTCTGCTTGGCGTTGGTGGCCCAACTCCAACGGGCAGGGTGTGCTTGGACTCAGGAAGCTCTAAACACAAATCAACACACCCCAGATCAAGGCCCGTCGGATCCTCACCGGCGGGCCTTTTCGCATGTATTCAAATCCCCCTCCTGGAGTTGCCATGTCCCCCACCACACCTAACGTGCTGCCCCTGACCCGGACCCTCTCGGCCGATACCCTGACCCCGGTGGGAATCCTGGTGGCCGCCCGCAAACAGGGCATCAAGGGCTTCCTGCTGGAGAGCGTCGAGGGAGGCAGTCACTTGGCCCGGTACAGCATCCTGGGCTTCGAACCCCGGGAGCGCCTCTTTTCCCGCGAAGGCAAGCTCTTCCGCCGCACCGCCGCTGGCGATGAGTGCCTGCCCGGTTCCCTTCCCGAGGCCCTCAAGGCGAGACTGGCCGCTTTCCGCCCCCAGGACCTGCCGGAACTGCCCCGCTTCGCCGGGGGCTACGTGGGTTACCTGGGCTACGCCTGCGCCGCCTCCGTGGAGCGCCTGCCGGTGAAGCCCGATCCCTTCGGCCTGCCGGACGCCGTTCTGGAGCGCTTCGACGACATCATCATCTACGACCACGTCCGCAGCCGGGTGACCCTCCTGGCCAACGCCGTGCTGGAGGACCACGCCAGCGAGCCCGAAGCCCGCGCCGAGGCCCAGCGCCGCCTGGAGCGCCTGGCCACCCTCATCGCCAGCGCCGGGGCCTCGCCCCTGGACTGCGGGGATGTCAAGCCCGAGCTCCCCAACCTTCCGGGCCGGGAAGCCTACGCGGACGCCGTCACCAAGGCCAAGGAGCACATCCGCCTGGGCGACATCTTCCAGGTGGTGCTCTCCACCCAGTTCATCACCCCCTACGATGGCGACCCCCTGGATATCTACCGCCGGATGCGCATGAGCAACCCCTCGCCCTACCACTTCTTCCTGGACCAGGAGGAGGCCACGATCCTGGGGGGCAGCCCCGAGATGCTGGTACGGGTCGAGAACCGCCAGATGGAGGTGCGCCCCATCGCCGGCACCCGCCCCCGGGGCGCCACCCCCGAAGCCGATGAGATCCTGCGCTCCGAGCTGCTGGAGGATCCCAAGGAGGCCGCCGAGCACGTAATGCTGGTGGACCTGGGCCGTAATGATGTGGGCCGGGTCTGCGAGTTCGGCAGCGTCAAGGTAGCGGCCTTCCGCACCGTGGAAGCCTACAGCCACGTCTTCCACATCGTCAGCAGTGTGGTGGGGCACCTCCGCCCCGATGCCCATCCCGTGGACGCCCTCTTCGCGGGCTTCCCCGCCGGGACTGTCAGCGGCGCCCCCAAGATCCGGGCCATGGAGATCATCCACGACCTGGAGGGACCGGGGCGTGGCGTCTATTCCGGCGCCGTGGGCTACTTCGACTACCGGGGCAACCTGGACACCTGCATCGCCATCCGCAGCGCCATCGTCAAGGACGGCATGGTGCAGCTCCAGGCCGGGGCGGGCATCGTGGCGGACTCGGTTCCCGACCGTGAGTTCGACGAGTGCCGCCAGAAGATCGCCGCCACCGCCACTTCGCTGGTGCGCTGATGGTCTTCAGCATGCAAAAAGCAAAATGCCACCACGAGGTCACGAAGGGCACCAAGGGGGCACGAAGAAAAGCGTCGCTTGCGGCGGAAGTCGCTCTTCAACGCTCCTCACCCATGCAACCCGCCTCGTCTCCCCTGCTCCCCCGCTGAGGTCCCCATGATCCTGGTCATCGACAACTACGATTCTTTCACCTACAACCTGGTCCAGCTCCTGGGGGGCCTGCACCCCGAGATCAAAGTGGTGCGCAATGACGCCATGACCCCGGCGGAGATCCTGGCCCTGAACCCGGACTACATGATCCTCTCCCCGGGTCCCGGCAACCCCTCCCAGGCGGGCAACCTCCTCGATATCGTCAAGGAATGCGGCCCCCGGATTCCTACCTTCGGGGTCTGCCTCGGGCAGCAGGCCATCGCCCAGGCCTTCGGGGGCCAGGTAGTTCCGGCCCCGAGCCTGGTCCACGGCAAGGCGAGCCCGGTCTACCACAACGGCGAAGGCATCTTCGCGGGCCTGCCCAATCCCATGGAGGCGGGACGCTACCACTCCCTGATGGTGGACGCCGACACCCTGCCCGCCTGTTTCACGGCCCTGGCCCACAGCGGCGACGGGGTTCTCCAGGCCATCGCCCACAAGGAATTCCCCATCCAGGGCGTGCAGTTCCACCCCGAATCCGTCCTCACCCCCCAGGGCACCCAGATGCTCCGGAACTTCCTCCGTACCTACCGCCGCCGCGAGGTCACCGCTTGAGCCACCATCTCCTCCACCGCACCATCGCCGGGGATCCCGTCACCCGGGACCACGCCTCCGCCCTCCTCCGCGCCTTCGCCGATGGCACGGCGCTGCCCGAGCAGCTCGCCGCCGCCCTTACGGCCCTCCGCATGCGCGGCGAATCCCCGGAGGTGCTCATCGGCTTCGCCGAAGTGCTGCGGGAGCAGTACATCCCTGTGGAACTGGCGGGCCTTCCCGCCGTGGATCTCTGCGGCACCGGCGGCGACGGCCAGTCCACGGTCAACCTCAGCACCGCCGCGGCCTTCGTGGTGGCGGGCGCGGGCATCCCCGTGGCCAAGCACGGCAACCATGGCGTGTCGAGCAAGACCGGCAGCGCCGATGTGCTCCAGGCCCTGGGCCTGCCCCTGAAGCTCACCCCCGAGGCCGTGGCCCGCTGCATCCGGGAACTCGGCATCGGCTTCATCTACGCCCCGGCCCACCACCCGCTCTTCGCCAAGATCGGCCCCGTGCGCCGCGCCCTGGGTTTCCGCACCGCCTTCAACCTGCTGGGCCCCGTGTGCAATCCCGCCCAGGTGAAGCGCCAGGTCATCGGTGCCTTCAGCGTCGAGGCCATGCGCCTCATCGCCGATGTGCTGGCGGCCCTCGGCACGGACCGCGCCTTCGTGGTCCACACCCCCGGCCCCTACGACGAAGTGAGCCTCACGGCCCCGGCCATGGTGCTGGAAGTCTCCCACGGCAAGATCACGGAGCACACCTTCGCCCCCGCCGATTTCGGCTCCCGCACCCTGGACCCCGAGGAACTGGCGGGGGAAGATGCCGTTTCCAACGCCGCCCGCATAGAGGCTCTCCTCCAGGGCCAGAAGGACGGCGTGCGCCAGGCGGTCTGCGCCAACGCCGCCTGTGCCATCGTGGTCGCGGGCAAGGCCGAATCCCTGGCCGAAGGCTTCCGCATGGCCGAAGCCTCCATCGACTCCGGCGCTGCCTATGCCAAGCTCCAGGCCGTCCGGGCCTTCGTGAAGGAGTAGGCATGGGCTTCCTGACCGACCACAACGCCTACCGCCGCCAGGAGACGGCCCAGCGCCGCCTGGAACAGCCCGAGAACCAGCTCCGAGAGCAGGTCGCCCAGCGGGGTCCCTGCCGGGACTTCGCCGGAGCCCTGCTGGCAGCTGAGGCCCCGGGGATCATCGCCGAGGTCAAGTTCCGCTCCCCCTCCAAGGGCACCCTGCGCCCCGCCCAGGATGTGGAAACGGTGGCCGAGAGCTACCAGCAGGCCGGGGCATCCTGCCTCTCGGTACTGGTCGACAGCAAACACTTCGGCGGAGACTGGTCCTTCCTGGATCGGGCCGGGAAGGCCTGCGGGTTGCCCCTGCTGGCCAAGGGCTTCTTCTGCGACCCCTACGACCTCCTGGAGGCCCGGGCCTGCGGAGCCGATGCCGCCCTGCTCATCGCCCGCTCCCTCTCCCGGACCGAACTGGAGACCATGCTGGGGGTGGCCCGGGAGCTGGGCCTCCAGACCCTCCTGGAGCTCCACGATGAGGCAGATCTGGAGAAGGCGCAGGGGCTCGAACTGGACCTGGTGGGCGTGAACCACCGGGACCTGGACACCCTCGTGATGGACATGGACCTCAGCCAGAGCATCGCCGAGCACATGCCCCCCGCCCGGGTCCGGGTGGCCGAAAGCGGCCTGAACACCGCCGAAGACCTGAAGCGCATGGTGGGTCTGGGCTACCAGGCGGTGCTCATGGGCACCCGCTTCATGTCCCAGCCAGAGCCCGGCCTGGAACTGGCGGAACTCCTCAAGGATCTCCGTGCCACCCGTTAAGGTCTGCGGCCTGACCCGCAGCGAGGACGCCCTCCTGGCCTGGGAGCTGGGGGCCTCGGCCCTGGGCTTCATCTTCCACCCGAAGAGCCCCCGGGCCGTCACGGCGGCCCAGGTGGCGACCATCCGGGCCACCCTGCCTCCGGAGGCCGTCACCGTCGGCGTCTTCGTGGACTGGGAGCCGGAGCGGGTAAACGACGCGGTGGAGGAGGCCGGGCTCAGTCTGGCCCAGCTCCACGGCCACGAAAGCCCTGAGCACACAGCCCGGATCCAGGTGCCCGTCATCAAGGTCATCTGGGAGCAGGAGGCGAGGGACGAAGAGCTGCTTGCAGGCTACGATGTGGCGGCCTTCCTCCTGGACGCCTCCCACCCCACCCTGCCCGGCGGCACAGGCCTGCGCTCGGACTGGGCCCTGGCCCGAAAACTGGCGGCCCGTTACCCCCTGATCCTGGCCGGGGGCATCACCCCCGACAACGCCCGGGAAGCCTGGGACACGGTCCACCCCGCCGCCCTGGATCTCGCCAGTGGTGTGGAAGCATCGCCGGGGGTCAAGGACCCTGCCAAGCTGAGGGCCCTCTTCCAGGCACTCACTGGACTCAGAGCCGAAAATGCCGTCCGGGGGTTCCGTCCATGAAAAGAGTCAACACAGAGGGCGCGGAGAAAAGCAAAAAGAGAGGGCACAGAGATTTTTGGGACAACAACATGCCCACATACGGCACTCCGGCCACCCCGCTGCGCGGGGGCGACCGGCTTCGCCGGACGCGTTCGGGGAGGATGCACTCCCATCGGCGCGCAAGCGCGCCTCCGGGGTCGCACCCTCCCCGAACTGGGCCGGAGCGCCTGATGCTGGGCCCAGTCCCCACACTTCTTCCAGTTTTTCTTTCTTCTGATTTTCTCTGTGCCCTCTCTTTTCCTCCTCTGTGCCCTCTGTGTTAACTCCTTTTCTTGTTTTGTCTTTATCTGTTTGAGGCGACAACCATGACCCGACCCCTCTCCCAACCTGATACCCGGGGCTTCTTCGGGGCCTTCGGAGGGCGTTTCGTCCCCGAGACCCTGAAGCCCGCCCTGGACGAACTGACGGCGGCCTATGCCGTGGCCAAGGACGACCCCGGATTCCAGGCGGAGTTCGCGGAGGCCCTGGCGACCTACTCCTGCCATCCCACGCCCCTCTACCACGCCGAGCGGCTTTCCGAATTCGTGGGGGCCCCGGTCTACCTCAAGCGGGAAGACTTGAACCATCTGGGGGCCCACAAGGTCAACAACGCCCTGGGCCAGATCATCCTGGCCAAGCGCATGGGCAAGAAGCGGATCATCGCCGAGACCGGCGCGGGCCAGCACGGGGTGGCCACCGCCGCCGTGGCGGCCCGCTTCGGCCTGGAGTGCGAGGTCCACATGGGCGAGGAGGACATCCGCCGCCAGAAGCTCAATGTGCGCCGTATGGAGCTGATGGGCGCCAAGGTGCGCCCCGCCCTCTCCGGCAGCCGCACCCTCAAGGACGCCACCAACGAAGCCATCCGGGACTGGGTGGCCAACGTGGAGACCACCTTCTACCTCATCGGCAGCGTGGTGGGCCCCCATCCCTACCCCGCCATGGTGCGGGACTTCCAGTCCTGCATCGGCCGGGAGGCCCTCGCCCAACTGGAAGCGCGGGGCCTGGGCCTGCCCACCTATGCCGTGGCCTGCGTGGGGGGCGGATCCAACGCCATGGGCCTCTTCCATCCCCTTTCGGCCCACCCGGAGATCCAGCTCATCGGCATCGAGGCCGCTGGCGAAGGCGTGGACACCGAGCGCCACGCCGCCACCCTGACCAAGGGCCGCCCCGGCGTCCTCCACGGCGCCATGAGCTACCTGCTCCAGGACACCGAAGGCCAGGTCATCGAAGCCCACTCCATCTCGGCGGGACTGGACTACCCGGGCATCGGCCCCGAGCACGCCCACTTCCACACCACGGAGCGGGCCCGCTACGAGAGCGCCACGGACGCCGAAGCGCTGAACGCCTTTGAGACCCTGAGCCGCCTGGAGGGCATCATCCCGGCCTTCGAAAGCTCCCACGCCCTGGCCTGGGTGCTGAGAAACAAGGGCAAGCTGACGGGTCCTGTCCTTCTCTGCCTCTCGGGGCGCGGAGACAAGGACATGGAGGAATACCTGCTGAAGAAGGAAGGGAAGTAGCCATGACCTTTACGGATTTCGTCTCCCAGCGCGTGGCCTCGGGCCGCAAGCTCCTGGTGCCCTACCTCTGCGCGGGCTACCCCACCCCCGATCACACCGTGCCCCTGCTCCACGCCCTGGCCGAGGCAGGCGCGGATTTCATCGAACTGGGCATCCCCTTCTCGGACCCCCTGGCGGATGGCCCTGTGCTCCAGGCCGCCTCCCTGGTGGCCCTGAAGGCCGGTGCCACCCTGGACAAGGCCCTGGAGGCCGCCGCCACCTTCCGCGCCGAGCGGGCCGCTGCCGGGCACCCCGAGGTGCCCGTGGCCCTCATGGGCTACACCAACCCCTTCCTGGCCATGGGCGCCGAAGCCCTGGGCCGGAAGGCCCAGGCCGCGGGCATCGCAGCTCTCCTGGTGCCAGACCTCCTGCCGGAGATCTGGGATCACCTGGCCGCCCCCGGCATGCCCCCCCTGGTGCCCTTCGCCGCTCCCAATACCCCCGAAGCGCGGCTGGAGGAACTGGGACGCATCGGAGGTCCCTTCCTCTACGCCGTGGCTGTCCTGGGCGTGACGGGCGCCCGGGAGACCCTCTCGGCCAGCGTCCCGGCCTTCCTGGCCCGCACCAAGGCCAAGACGGGCCTGCCGGTCCTGGCGGGCTTCGGCATCTCCCGCCCCGAACAGGTCCCCGACCTGGCCCCCGCCTGCGATGGCCTCATCATCGGCAGCGCCCTGGCCAAGGCCCTGGACGGCGCCGCCGATCCCGTCCAGGCCGCCAAGGACTTCCTGATACCCTTCCGGGTGGCGATGGACAAAAAGCCCTAAATCTCACGCGGAGCCGCGGAGTGCGCGGAGAAAAGGCGACTAAATTCCCTTTGGCTAGCACTTGCTTCCAACTCCGCGCCTCCGCGTCTCCGCGTGAACCATCTTTTCTTGAGGTCCCCATGCTCTTGATTCTCGATCCCCAAGCCACGCCTGAGACCCTGGAGGCTCTGCGCAACGGGCTCGCCCGTCTGGGCCTCATGCCCCAGATGGCCGGGGAAGGCGGCAGCGCCATCGGCATCGTGGGCACCGTCAGCGCCAAGGCCAAGGCAGAGCTGGCCAAGCTCCCGGGGGTGCGCAAGGTGGTTCCCGTGGTGGAGCCCTACCGTCTGGCCAGCCGGGTCTTCCATCCAGCCCCCACCATCGTCAACGTGGGCAGGGCACAGGTGGGCGGCCGGCAGGTCGTGATGATGGCTGGACCCTGCTCCGTGGAAAGCCGGGAACACATCCTGGAGATGGCCCGATTGGTGAAAGAGGCGGGCATTCCCGTCCTCCGGGGCGGAGCCTACAAGCCCCGCACCAGTCCCTACGCCTTCCAGGGCCTGGGCGAAAAGGGCCTGGCCTACCTCAAGGAGGCCGGTGAGAAATACGATCTGGCCACCGTCAGCGAGGTCATGGACGCCAGCCAGCTCCCGGCCATGCTGGAGACCATCGACCTGCTCCAGGTGGGGGCCCGGAACATGCAGAACTTCACGCTCCTGTCGGCCCT
Organism: Holophagaceae bacterium; assembly: GCA_017859955.1. Classification (GTDB taxonomy): domain Bacteria; phylum Acidobacteriota; class Holophagae; order Holophagales; family Holophagaceae; genus Holophaga. The sequence continues at coordinate 10,999 of JAFNAB010000039.1, read as the reverse complement.
GGGCAAGGTCCGCAAGCCCGTGCTCCTCAAGCGCGGCCTCAGCGCCACGCTCCAGGAGTGGCTGATGTCCGCCGAGTACATCATGGCCGGGGGCAACGATCAGGTGATCCTCTGCGAACGGGGCATCCGCACCTTCGAGCCCGCCACCCGCAACACCTTCGATGTGAGTTGTGTCCCGGTGCTGCGGGAGATGACCCACCTGCCCATCGTGGTGGACCCCAGCCACGCCATCGGCGTCCGGGACAAGGTCATCCCCCTGGCCCGGGCCGGGGTGGCCGCCGGGGCCGATGGCGTCATCGTGGAGTTCCACACCTGCCCCGAGGAGGCCCTTTCCGACGGCCCCCAGGCGCTGTACCCCGAGCAGCTGGATCAGCTGGTGCGGGAACTGGAGGGAATCGCCCAGGTCATCGGGCGGGGGCTGAACCGGTAGAACCGACTCAAGATTCGTCCGACCCTTCCTCGATCGGATTAAACCCACTGGGAAGCGCCGGAGATCCGGAAGCCCGAACGCTGGTTCATACCGATTCGCAATCAAAAAACTAAAGTGCAAAAACGACTTCCACCACCAGGCGCGAAGACACCAAGGAATCACAAGGGTTTACTGGCGATCAATGTCTACGCCCCGGGTCCGTGTGAGGGCCAACTCCCACCGGCGCGTGCCATTGGCTGGACACTCAGGCCGCCCCGCGACGCGGGGGCGCGCGGCACCGCCGCACGCGTTCCGGGAGGGACAGGTAGCGACAGGCATGCTCGCGTGCCTTCGCCGCCTGCCCCTCCCGGAACCAGGCCCGAGTGTCCTGGTCAACACTTCAGGCTTTTCTTGGTGAAACTTGGTGCCCATGGACCTTTGTGGTGGAATTTATGTTTTTGTCTGCGAAGGCGTATCAGAAGGCATATCCGATCTTGACCGAAGCCTCAGCCTGCAGCGCTTTCGGACGGCATTCCGCGCCTGGGATGGCCGCCGAGCGATCGCCCCCGATGCGCTGATGCAGGGCCAGCCATGGATTCACATAGAATCCTCGCCCAAGGGGCACGACCCACCCCGCACCAAGGGTCGCTTGCAGGCTCTGCATGCGGACATGCTGCTGACCTTGGGCCCGTTTCAGGTCCTCATCCCAGCGTTCAACACCGGCGCCCACCCAAGGGCCAACCAATCCAGGACAGAAGAAACGGTCCACCAGCAGGGCCTGGGCCTTGGTGCGAGCATCCTTCCAACCCTTGGGAGCGAAGGCTTCGGGAACATTCACCTCTGCAACAACCAGTCGCAAGCGCCAGACATCTCTGCCGGCGGCAATCGAAGCGTACCAGCCCCCCGTCGCAAAGGGCAGCACATCGGCCTCAGTGGCCCACTTCAGCGACTCCGTCGGTTGCTGGGCCGACAGGATAAGGCTTGTTGAAAGGAAAAGGCCCTTGATGATGCGGTTCATACGCTCTCCTATCGATATGTCACCAATGGGTGACAATAAAACCATGAGTTGACTCGGGTCCTTGGGCAACCACATCGGCTACCGCGTTCCCGGGGTTACAGAACTCTCTACAAGCGCCCTGCAGAGGGTTTGAAGTGCGGCCTCGATGCGCTCCCAGCCTTCAGGGGAGCCAATGGTGACCCCGTTGAAGCGGTCCACGGTCCGGGAACGGAGAAGCAGGTGCTGCATGCCCGCGCCAAGCAGGGCCGAGATGGCGGGAAGGTCGAATTTCACACCCCGGAGCGGGGGGGGCATGGCCATCATCAACTGCTCGGCCCGGGTCTCGCGAATGTCATCCAATATCCGGGTCAGTGGATGCCGTGTCACAGCCTCCCAGGCCATGACCTCCAGGGTGTGAGGGCGCGCGCGAAGGGCCTGAAGGTGGCGCTTAAGCATGCCGGCAGCCAACTCTGCGGGATCCGATTCAGGTGCCTCCCCCAGGATCTCGGCGACCGTCGGCCAGAAGTCCGAAGTGCTCCCCCAGGCTTCCAGCAAGTGGTCGATTCCCCCGAAATAGCGATAGATCAGGACCTTGTCGACCCCCGCTTCACGGGCCACCGCATTGATGCCAAGGGCCCCAAAGCCCTCACGGACCAGAAGACGTCCGACTGCCTCAATAATCCGTAGTCGAGTCGCCTCAGCATCCCGGGAACGGACCGGATTCGTGGGTGTGCGCTTGGGCATGTGCCTCTCCGGCTTTGACAGTAGTCACCACACAGTGACATGTCAAGTCCGGTTCAAGGGGAAGCCTGAGAAGGGTTCATTCGAACGCAGCGCTGATAACAGCCTTCGGTGCGAACTAACGGTAGTTCACATGGAATCCCGCCAACCGGTCCACCACCATCTTGATCTTCTCGGTGGGGGGCAGGATGGTGGTGCGGAAGTGGGCCGTGCCAGGGATCTGGCCAAATCCGGTGCCGGGCACCACGCAGATGCCCGTGGCCTCCAGCAGGGCCAGCGCGTAGTCCTCGTCCGTGCGCCCCTCGGGAAGGGTGATCCGGGGGAAGGCGTACATGGAGCCCGCCACCACGTTGCACTCGATGCCGGGAATGGCGTTGAGCCCCTCGGCCAGGACCTTGGCCCGGGTCTTCAGGCCATCGAGGATATGATTCCGCTCGGCCACATAGAGCTCGTACGAGGGCTGGCCGGGCTTGGGGGGCTTCACCACGCAGTAGACCGCCACCTGGCCCGTGAGGTTGGAGCAGAGGCCCACGCTCTGGAGCTTGGTGATCTGGGCCACCACATCCTCAGGCAGGTTGCGGATCTCCATGTAGCCGCCCCGCTGGCCACACTCGCCGTAGAAGCCCTTGGAACAGGAGTGGAAGCTGAAGAGGCTCACGTCCGTGACGCCCCTCTCCGCCATCACCTTGGCGAAGGAGATGAACTTGTCCTGCGGGAGGTAGACGTTCTCCTGGTAGACCTCGTCCGCCACGATGGCGAGCCCATGCTCCCGGGCGAAGTCAATGATCATGGCGATGTTGGCGTAGTCCAGCACCGAGCCCGTAGGGTTGCCGGGGTTGATGACACAGATGGCCTTGGGGGTCACGCCGAAGCGTCGCGCCTCGGCGATGCTCTCTTCCAGCATGGCCTTGCTGAGCTTCCAGTTGTGGGCCTCGTCCAGGTAGTAGTTGATCTGCTTGCCGTCATAGAGGGTGATGGTGGCGCTGTAGAGGGGGTACTGGGGCACGGGGGTCATGATCCCGTCGTTGGGACCGCTGATGAGCATCCGAAGGACCGTCTGCACGGCCCGGGAGGCGCCGTCCGACAGGAAGATGGATTCAGGGTGCGCAGGAATGCCGTCCCGCTCCTGGATGAACTCGGCCACGGCTTCCCGGATGAAACGGACGCCCTTGCTGTCGGAGTAGGCGCCCATGCCGTGCTCGATGCCCGCAAGAAGGCGCTGGGCATTCTCCAGCACATCCGAGGGGAAAAGATGCCCCGCCTGCTGGATCAGTTCCGGGTACTGGCAGAGAGCCAGGGTCTGGCGCAGGTAGGTCAGGGGCCTCTGTTCCAGGGCCTGGGGGTTGCCGATGTTGCAGTAGATGATCTCCCGACCCTCCTGCTCCATAGCCTGGGCCTTAGCCACGATGGGACCCCGCACTGCGTACTGGGTCTCCAAGACGGCCTTGCCAAGATCCTTGAGCTGAATGGTCATGAGGGGTCCTTCCGGGTTTGAAAAAGCGGCGGAGCACTCCGCCGCGAACAATCAATTCTGAGGGAAGGAAGGCAGGGGATCAATGCATAAGGGCTCGCCATACCCCTCCGGCCCGTGAGACTTGACCCATTCCGCATAAGACAGGGCCGAATCCCCTTTTACCGTTTAGAGGTAAACTACCTGCTCCGTCACGGAACGAGGTCACATCATGACGATGGCCCACGACTTCACCGCCCCACCCAGGACCGAGGACTTACAACTGGCAGAGGTTGAACAGCTCACTCGCCGACGAAGAACCCTGGAGCAAGTGAAGCGGGTGCTCGAGCAGGATCCGCGATCCCCCGATGCCTTGCGACTCGATATCCTGCTGAGTCCCGCCCCTCCCAGGGAAAAAGCTTCCCTGCTCAAGACTCTGATAACGCAACTCGAGGCTGAGCGGGTCCAGGGGGCGCCCTACCTCCGGTCTCTACTTTCCCTGGGGCGAGTCCTGGAACAATGCGGCAAGGCCAGGGACGCAGTGCCCCTCTATGGGAAGGTACTCCAGTTCGCCCCGGAAGACCCCTTGGGGGTCCGCTACCATCTCGCCCGGTGCCTCCTGGATCTCCGCAGGCTCAAGGACTTGAAGGAACTCCGAGAGGGCTTCCCCGAAGACACCAGTGCACTCATGGCCTGGGTGCACCTGCTGGAGGTCCAGAAGTCCGAGAAACAGACTGATCTGGAGAAGGCGTTGGCGAACGCCCGGAGAGCCAACAGCTTCGTCGAAGACTTCCTGACTTCCAAGCGGCGCTTCCCCAAACACCATGACGTTCCCGCCAAGCCCCTTCCCGGAACCCTTGAGGAAGCTCTCCACATCCTGGATATGATCGGCGAGGCCTGGTTCAGCGACCGGGCAGCATTGTCCTGGATTATTAAGCAATAATATTAATCACAAAACCTCGACAACCACCTTCATCCGTCCCGCCCCATCCACTGCCGTCACACGCCAGCGCAAAGGGCCATCCTGGCCGCGATCAGTCTCACCCGGGCCAAGGCTGAAGGCGGCGTCGTCCAATTGCCAGCGCCCCCCGGGATAGCGGGGCTTGGAGGGTTCCGGAGAATCCGGATGGGCATCGACGACCTGAACGGGCCCACGGGAAGCGCCGTTGGTTGAAAGGCGTTCCGGGCGGATCCGAGCCACAAGCAGCCCTTCGTGCCCCACCCCCCAGCGTCCTCCGACCCGGCCACCATCGAAACCCCAGGGACGACGCACCGACAGCTCCCAGAAGTGGCCTTTCCGACGGGGATCCGGCACCAGGAGGCGCTGGGGGAATACGCCGGGGGCCCGCTCGAGGGGATCCAGCCAGCCTTCCCAGACCTTTCCCCTGAGCCTCAAGGTGGAGACCGTATCCCGGAAGCGTCCCCGGTACCAGAGCTCCGCTCGGGTCCAGCCCATAGGGTGGGCCGGACTGTAGCCCATGTCCTGCTGCCAGGGGCCCTCCTGGGGATGCTGGCGGTCCCAGCCCCGGAACTGGCCGGCATCCATCACATCCCAGGTCCCGGCGGTGAGGGGGTGCTGCGAATCCATGTAGAAATCGTCCACCCGGTGCTCCCCCATGCCATGCAGGGCCTCGTGGACCAGGATCCCCAAGGGGGTCTCCTCCGTCATGAAGAGCACGGGCCAACGGCGATGGGCATCCCAGGGCAGAGACACCAGGAAGCTGCTGGCGGTGAGATGCTGGTCCTGGCCCGTAACATTGCCCGGAGCCCCGGGGGCGATGATCCAGAGATGGTCGGGCTTGCCATCGGGGCGGGGCTGGCCTGTGGCGTTGTCCACGCGATCGAAGGGGCTGAGATCCCGGCCCTTCAGGGCCTCCAGGACCCGCAGGACCATGCCCTGACGCTGGGCATCGCTGCGGGGCTGCGGGTGTTCGCAATCCGTCACATGGAGGAAGCCCCCTTCCACCAACTCGAATTCACCCTTGGAAATCTCATAGAAGTAGTTCGCAACGCTGGCCTCACCGGGTGCACGGCTGAAGAGGATGCGTCGGAGCTCCTGGTCCGAGCGTCCGGCCCGCTCATCCGGAAAATCCAGACGCACCACCAGCACCGCAGAACGTGAGTAGCCGGATGCCGGGTGCAGAGCCCAGGAGCCCTCCTGGCGCGGCAGGAAGTCCCGCCTCCAGCCTTCCTTCTCGGCCACCAGCACCTGGTCCGCATCCGGGAGTTCCAAGTGGTAGCGGCCATCGGCATCTGTCGTGGCCACCGGAAGGGGAGTGCCCAGATAAACCCGTGGCACCCGGGCCGGAAAGACCCGCACCCCTTGGATACCCCGCTGACCATCCGTGATCCGCCCCTCCAGGCTTGCCCCATTGAGAGCCAGGCTTGCCAGGCAGATCAGAGGCAGGAGGAGCTTTCGCATCAGCGGGGGAGGGAGCGGAGCCCCAACTCCACCAGATGCATGAAACGGGCTCGGTTGACCTGGGCCTTGAGGGGCTTCCAGATCACATCGTCGACCATGAACTCGATCCCGGCCAGCAGCTCCGCTTCTTCCTTCTCCATGAGCAGAAGGACCGGAATGTGCGCGGTGGTGGGATCCATGCGCAACGCGGTGAGAGCATCCTGAACCCCCTCTATGCCAAGGGCCATGTCCATGATCACCAGGGTGTCGTTGGCTTGAAGCGCGCAAGCAACATCCTCGGCCCCATCCACCACCCGGAAGGCGTGCTGGGTCCCGGCAAACTGTACGGGAATCTGGGCCTGGATGAGGGATGACGGCGTGGCCAGAAGGATCTGGGCGGGAAGCGCAGGTGGGGGCTGCATGCCATCCCGTGCGCGGAGATCGGCCAACTGGAGGTGGAGCTTCACCCGGATCCGCATGATGGCGTCGTCCACCCGCTTGGGGAGGTAATCATCCGCCCCCGCCTCCAGGCTCCGCTCGTAGGCGTTGGTCCTCAGGTCCGTCAGCATGATGATGGGGATGTGGCGGGTCCGGGGATCGGCCTTGAGCTCCCGACAGTAGGTAAAGCCATCCACACCCGGCAGGACCACATCCAGCAGGATGAGGGCGGGCAGCTGGTTCGCGATCCAGGTCCGGGCCTCGGGCACCGTGGCCATGGAGGCGAGGGGAACACCCAGGGCCCCCAGACGAGCCTGCATCGAGCGCCGGAACAGGGCGAGATCGTCAACCAGAAGGATCTGGTAGGGGTTGGGGGATGCGTTCACTGGCGACACCTAAGCATATTTGGGTGGCTCCGGACGGATGGAGCCGATGCACCATCATAACCTTGTACCCCAGAGCTTGTGATTCATTCGGGACGTGTCGGAGGCCTTTGGATACAATTACCGGTTCGAGGTAGTGCGTGACCGATCCCAAACTCATCCGGAATTTCTCCATCATCGCCCATATCGACCATGGCAAGTCGACCCTGGCGGATCGCCTGCTGGAGCTGACCCACACCATCAGCCAGCGGGAAATGCAGGCTCAGATCCTGGATGACATGGATCTGGAGCGGGAGCGGGGCATCACCATCAAGGCCCACGCCGTCACCCTCAAATACCCGGCCCAGGACGGACAGACCTACACCCTGAACCTCATCGACACCCCGGGGCACGTGGACTTCACCTACGAGGTCAGCCGCTCCCTGGCGGCCTGCGAAGGGGCCATCCTGGTGGTGGACTCCACCCAGGGTGTGGAGGCCCAGACCCTTGCCAACACCTACCTGGCCCTGGAAAACGAGCTGGAGATCTTCCCCGTCCTCAACAAGACCGACCTGCCCTCCTCGGAGCCCGAACGGGTGCTGGAAGAGATCGATCAGGTCATCGGGCTGGTGGACACCGAGCACGCCGTCAACATCAGCGCCAAGACCGGCCAGAACTGCGAGCAGGTGCTGGAGAACATCATCAAATATGTCCCGGCCCCCCAGGGGGACGCCAGTGCCCCTCTCCAGGCCCTCATCTTCGACAGCTACTACGACGCCTACCGGGGCGTAGTGAGCCTGATCCGAGTCGTGAATGGCACCCTCAAGACTGGGCAGCAGTTCCAGTTCATGAGCACCGGCAATCAGTACCGGGCAGACGAGATCGGCGTATTCAGCCCCAAGATGACCAAGGTGGACGAGCTCGGCGTGGGCGAAGTGGGCTACCTCACGGGCAGCATCAAGCAACTGGCGGACGTGAAGGTGGGCGACACCATCACCCACGCCCTCACCCACAACACCAAGCCATCCACCGTCATGCTGAAGGGCTTCAAAGAGCTTCAGCCCGTGGTCTTCGCCGGGATCTTCCCCACTATGAGCGACGACTACGAGGACCTGCGGGACGCCATGGACAAGCTGCGGCTCAACGACAGCTCCTTCCACTACGAGCCCGAGACCTCCCAGGCCCTGGGCTTCGGCTTCCGCTGCGGCTTCCTGGGACTGCTCCACATGGAGATCGTGCAGGAGCGCCTGGAGCGGGAGTACAACCTGGACCTCATCACCACGGCCCCCTCGGTGCGCTACCACGTCTTCCAGACCGACGGCACCCAGATCGACGTGGACAACCCCGCCAAGCTGCCGGCCCTCCCTAAGATCGACCGCATCGAAGAGCCCATCATCGAGGCCACCATCCTCACTCGTCCGGATTTCGTGGGCGGCCTGCTCAAGCTCTGCGAGGATCGCCGGGGCATCCAGCAGCGCCTTGAGTACGTCGGCAAGGACCGCGTCATGCTGGTCTACGAATTGCCCCTCAACGAAGTGGTGCTGGACTTCTACGACAAGCTCAAGTCCATCTCCAAGGGCTACGCCAGCTTCGACTACCACATGAAGGAATACCGGGAATCCAGCCTTGTGAAGATGGACATCCTGGTGAACGGCGAAGCCGTGGACGCCCTGAGCGTCCTGGTGCACACCTCCAAGAGCCAGACCCTGGGCCAGCAGCTCACGGTGAAGATGAAGGAAGTCATCCCCCAGCAGATGTTCGATGTGGCCATCCAGGCCGCCATCGGCGCCAAGATCATCGCCCGCACCAACGTCAAGGCGAGGCGCAAGGACGTGCTCGCCAAGTGCTACGGCGGCGACATCAGCCGCAAGAAGAAACTCCTGAACAAGCAGAAGGAAGGCAAGAAGCGCATGAAGTCCATCGGCTCCGTGGATATCCCCCAGGAAGCCTTCCTGGCGATTCTCAAGGTCGGGGACGATTAAGCGCTTTTTGCATGAACATCTGGCGCGCATGAGCCCGGTGCGGGATGTTCCCCGTCTGCGGGCCTCGGGTGGTGGAAGTCGTTTTTATCGCTGTTAATCGCTGTGCATCGCTGGCTAAAAATCTTCAGTTCAGTGCGCCGTCGCATGGGAGCGATGAAGAGTAAAGAAAACAGGCCAGCGATAAACGGCGATAGACAGCGATGAACAGCATGGCCCTCCGGACAGGCGCCTCCCTTCACCGGTAGAACAGGTACGCGATGCCAATGGCACCCACCAGCCCCACCGCATCGGCGATGAGGCCGCAGGCGAGCGCGTAGCGGGTCCGGGTGATATTCACGCTGCCGAAGTAGACCGCCAGAACATAGAAGGTGGTCTCGGTGGAGCCTTGGATGATGGCCGCGAGCCTGCCCTGGAAGGAACCCACGCCGTACGTGGTCATCACATCCACCATCAGTCCCCGGGCGCCGCTGCCGCTCAGGGTCTTCATGAGGCCCACGGGCAGGGCGGGCACGAAGTCACTGTTGAGGCCCAGGGCGACCACGGCGGCGCGGATCCCCTCAATCAGGTAGCCCATGCAGCCTGTAGTGCGGAAGACCGAAATGGCGGCGAGCATGGCCACCAGGTAGGGGATGATCTTCACCGCCACCCCGAAGCCCTCCTTGGCGCCTTCCACAAAGGCTTCGTAGGCGTCGATCCGGCGCAGGGCGGCCACGGCGATGAAGAGGACGATGATCAATACGATCAGCCCACTGCCCAGAAGCCCGATCACCGAGGCCATCCGCTCCGGCGGCAGGCGGTGGACCCCGAGGTAGAGGCCCGCCATCAGGGCGCAGAAGCCACCGTAGGCGGCGAGCACCGGACGGCTGAAGAGGTTGATGCGCTGCCAGAGGGCCACGGTGACGAGACCGGTGGTGAAGGAGATGAAGGTCGCCAGCAGAGTCGGCAGGAAGATGTCGGCGGCGTTGAAGCCGGTGAGACCCTGTTTCACAGCGAGACTGGCGCGGATGGCGATCACCGAGGTGGGAATCAGGGTGATGCCCGCCGTATTGAGGACCATGAACATGATCATCGGGTTGCTCGCCGTGTCCTTCTCAGGGTTGAGCTCCTGAAGCTCGCCCATGGCCTTTAGGCCAAGGGGAGTCGCCGCGTTGTCGAGGCCGAGCATGTTGGCCGAAAAGTTCATGACCATGCTGCCGATGGCCGGGTGGCCGGCCGGTACATCCGGAAAGATACGCCGGAAGAAGGGGCCGAGGGCCCGACCGAAGAGCTGGATGATCCCGGCGCGTTCGCCGACCTTCATGAGACCGAGCCACAGGCTCATCACGCCCACCAGGCCCAGGGATATGTCGAAACCGGTCCTGGCCGAATCAAAGAGGCCCGTGAGAACCCGGGAGAAGACCTCGAGATCCCCGTGCAGCGCCTGCCCCAGCGCAGCGAGGAAACCGGTGAGAATGAAGGCGATCCAGATGAAGTTGAGCACGGGGCGTCAGTCTATCGCCCCCTCCGGCACTTGTCATCGCGCCATGCTCGGCTGCAGGATGCCACCTTCCCTTGAACGTGGCATCCTGTAGCCATGCAGACGGTACAGATCACGGAATCCCCCCAGCCCACGACCTCGAGCCCCACCGGCTTCGCGTTCTCGGGGCTGCAGAAGGGCATCCTGCTGGTGATCATCCTGGGTGTGCTGTATCTGAGGCTCGCGCTGCGCCGTCGCAAACGGGAACTGGTCTGCCCCCATTGCGGCAAGCGGAACCCCCACCACCTGGCCAACTGCCAGAACTGCAGCGCCCCGCTGTTCCGGAGCTAGCCTGCAGCGGGAAATCCCGAGCGACCGGACACGCTTGGCTTGGGGGTTTGGCTGTCCTGGTGGAACTGATCCCCTTCCTGGAGGTCGCGCCCGCATGGACTGTGGCGGTGTTCATCGCGACGAGGAAGGCCCGAAACGGGCAGGGCGGATTCCCCGGCCCCCCATTTCCGTAAAATTCCCTTACACTCCCTCCATGGAAACCCTGACCCTGGAACTCATCGATGTCACCGTCAGCCAGGCGGTGACGGAGATGCAAGTGGCCCTGAGCCGAAATCCCCAGGCCCCGATCCAGGTCCTGATCGGGCCGGATGAGATGATCCGCCACAACCTCCTGAGGGTCCTGGAACGGGCCGGACGGCGGGTGGAGACCCACCGGAGCGGTTCCCACTGGCATCTGGAGGTGGCGCCCCAG
>JAFNAB010000221.1 GCA_017859955.1 Holophagaceae bacterium | reverse complement strand
GAGGCCAAGCTGCAACTCGTCCGCCTGGGACATCCCGTCCAGGACATGGCGGGCTACAAGGATGGCGATCCCCTGCCCTTCCAGCTTCGCGAGGGCAGCGAGGCCAAGGCTCGCCCCTTCGCCCTCCGGACCTACCAGCGGGCTGCGGTGGATGTCTTCCACGCCGGAGGCGGCCCGGAAGGAGGTGCCGGAGTCCTGGTGCTCCCCTGCGGGGCGGGCAAGACCGTCATCGGCATCGGCTGCATGGCCCGACTCCAGACCCACACCCTGGTGCTCACCACCAACGTCACCGCCGTGAAGCAGTGGAAACAGGAGCTCTTGGACAAGACCACCCTGGGGGAAGACCAGATCGGTCTCTACACCGGGGACACCAAGGAAATCCGGCCCGTCACCATCGCCACCTACCAGATCCTCACCTACCGCCGCACCAAGGGGGGCCCCTTCGAGCACTTCAAGCTCTTCGAGGCCGCCAACTGGGGTTTGGTGATCCACGACGAAGTGCACATGCTCCCGGCCCCCATCTTCCGGGCCGTGGCCGAACTGCAGGCCAAGCGCCGCCTCGGCCTCACCGCCACCCTGGTCCGGGAGGACGGGAAGGAGGAGGACGTGTTCAGCCTCATCGGCCCCAAGCGGGTGGATGTGCCCTGGAAGGTCCTGGAGAAGGACGGCTTCATCGCCACGGCCCACTGCCTGGAGATCCGGGTGCCCCTCCCCACGGACGAGAGGATGGACTACGCCGTGGCTGACCAGCGGGCCCGCTTCCGCATCGCCAGCGAGAACAGCCTGAAACTGGTCGTGGTGGACGAACTGCTGGCAGGCCATCCCGAGGACAGCATTCTGATCATCGGGCAGTACTTGGAGCAGCTGCGCATTCTGGGCCGACGCCTGCAGGTGCCTGTCCTCACGGGCCAGACGCCGGAACGGGAGCGGGAGGAACTCTTGTTCGCCCGCAACCGCCAGCTCTTCCTCACCGAGCAGGGCTACCGCTACCTCATCGAAAGCCGCCACATCGAGAGCTCAGGACACCTGAGCGAGCCCCTCGTGTGGCGACAGCTTCGGGAAGAAACCTGCGGCAGTTGAAGCGGTGGCATGACAGGGGTTCCGGGATCACATCCACCGCTTGTTGCTGGAGGAGCCGAAGGCAGCAGGCAATTTGGGCTGATCGCGCGCTTCGCCGGACGCGTCGAGCCTTCCAGCCAAAAAGGGGTCTGATTCCCGGAGGTGCCGGATCGTCAGGCGCGGCGTCAAGTTGAAGTCGCACCTGGGCTCCACAGGCGGGCAGGGTTTCACTGGGCCGGCCTAAGACAGGCCCTAGAGATATATGCCCAGAAAACCACCATCGTCTTCCTTGACACGGCCTTCTGATGCCGTAGAGTAACCCCCAGAAAAAACAGATACCCCAAGAGGGAACAGCTTGCCAGACAAGTAGCTGGCAACAATTGATGGTGCAAATCCGGACGGCGAAGGCCTCCGGATCTTTTGGTGTTCCCTCATCGCCCCTTTTCCCCAGGCGTGATCCCGGACCCCCGACCAACTCCACTCAAGCAGAGCCCCATCCACATCGGAGACACACATGCTGAAACAGTGGTACCTCAACCTGAAGATCGCGAGCAAGATCTTCATCCCCATCACCCTGCTCGGCGTCGTCCTGGTCATCACGGTCGCATTGGCCGTGCGGGACACCCACGCCAATGTCGTCAGTTTCGACAGCTTCTACAAGACGAACTTCACACCGGTGGCCAAGCTGGGCGACTGCCGGACACAGGCCCTGAGATCCGTGTATTTGGCCAACATCTTCGTTGAAACCTCGGGCGCTGAACGCGAGGCCCAGGAACAGGGAATCCGGGCGTCCGACCAAGCCTTCGACGCATCCTGGAAGGTCTATTTCGCGGAACTCTCCAGTGACACGGAGCGGGCCAACGCCCCGACCTACATCAGCCTCGTCCAGGAAGCCCGGGCGGCCCGGGACCAGGCCCTCGCCGCTGCCCGCAAGGGGGATGAAGTCCGCGCCAAGGCCATCCTCAACCGGGAAGCCTTCCCGAAGCTCGTAGAATCGGCCAAGGTCTGGACGCTCCTCATGGACGACAACCTGAAGCAGGTCCGGGAGGCGATTGACCAGAGCCATTCGACCTTCCGGAAAAACGCCACCAACGGGGTAGGCTTCGCAACCCTCGGTTTGGCGGTCAGCATCGCCCTCGGTCTGGCCGTGGTCAGGACCATCCGGCGGGCCACGGGGGCCTTCCAGACATCGCTCGAAGCCGTGGCGGCCGGGAACCTGAACACCCGGTCCTCCGTGGAGACCACTGATGAGCTCGGTGGCATGAGCCGGACCCTGAACACCATGGTGGTCCAACTCCGGAACCTCATCGAAGGCATCCGCAAGGGTGTGGAGGGCGTGGCCAGCGGGGCCACCCAGCTCTCGGCCTCCGCGGAGCAGATGGCGGCGACCTCCAACGAGATCGCCCGCAGCGCCGAAACGCAGAACAGTTCCTCGGAGCGGATGGTGGCGTCGGTCTCAGAGCTCTCCGCCAGCATCGAGGAAGTCAACCGGGGGGCCCAGGCCTCCATGGGTCGGCTCGATGAGGCCATGGGCGCGACCCATCGGGGGGACCAGGCGGGGCAGGCGACCCACGAAGCCATGGATGGCATCAACCAGACCGCGACCCAGATCGCCCGGGCCGTGAGCGTCATCCAGGAGATCGCCCAGCAGACCAACCTCTTGTCGCTCAACGCGGCCATCGAGGCCGCCAAGGCGGGGGAGCACGGCAAAGGCTTTGCGGTGGTGGCGGAGGAAGTCCGGAAACTGGCGGAACGGAGTTCCATCTCCGCCAAGGAGATCGCCCAGTACATCCAGGAGGCGAATACGGCCATCGAAAGGGGGGGCAGCACGGTCGCCACCACGGTGGAGATCCTCCGGGAGATCCGTACCGCCCTGGAGGATTTTGCGGCATCCACCCGTCAGGCAGCCGTCAGCACTGCGGAGCAGTCGCAGGCTGGTGGTGAGGTGGCCCGGCAGGTGGAGCAGAGCGCCCAGGAGGCGACGGCCATCGCCTCCGCCATCACCGAAATGTCCGCCACCACCACGGAAGTGGCCCGGACCTCGACCGAGCTGCACCGCGAAGGCCTTGGTGAAGGTCTGCATGTCGCTCTCGGTAACCCGGCCTTTGGGGGTCACGAAGTAGACCACCGTCACCCGGATGGGCTCCTCGGCCCTGGCTCCCCGGAAACCTGAACCAGCGAAGTAGGCACCCTCCACCTCGCCATGCCCGATGGCGACCCTGCCGAGCCCAGGACTTTCAACATTGCAGGCCTTGTCGGCCATCTTGTACACGGGGCTCGTCGGGCAGGGCGCAGAGGACTCGAAACAGACCGAGCCCCTAGCCACCGGCGGTGTCCCCATATTGCTCAGCTGGATGCCCCGCACTTCCCGTCGAAGGGGGATCTGGATCAAGTAGTAGCGCTGGACGTCCACATCCATGCCCTGGGCCTTCAGCTCCCGCTCCATCCGCATCAGGTCCGGGCGTTCCTCCGCACGGCTGGCGGTGAAGGGGGCCTTCCGGCCCTCGATATTGGCAAAAAGCATCTGGTGGGTGCCTGGCCCCACGATGGCCTCGGAGCTTCCCTCTATGACATCCGTGATCACGAAGTTGGTGGAGCCGTAGGGGAAGATGCTGAAGTTGAAGGCAGCCCGGGGTGCGGCTCCCTCCTTCCAGGCACCGGCCATGTCGCGGCCCGGCACGGGCACGATGGCGAACTGGTTCGAGACGATCACATTCCTGTCCCGAGCCGGGGAACTCAGCCCCAGTTCCTGGAGCCTCTGGGGCAGCGTCTTCTCCACCGTGCGCCCACCTTCCCGGGAGTGCACCTTGATGCGCTCGGCGGGGACCATCAGCACCTTGTCCCGGTAGTTGCTGTCCCGGCGCACACTCAGGGCCAGCCGGGCCGAGCCCGGGTCGGATTCGTCCCGCCGAACCCAGATGCCCACATCACTGATGCGGTCGCCCCAGACACTGTTGGCGTTCCGACCGATGTCCTCCCAGCTGATTTTCACGGGGTGGAACTGGTGGCGGGCCATGAGTTCCATGAAGCCCGGCTGGCTCCAAAGATTCACGGTCTCGTCGAAGTAGCGCGACCAGGACGGGGGGGGAACCTGGGGCATCCGCATCAGGTAACCGATGGCGGCGCATAGGTTCCGAACCGTTGAAGAGCCCGTGCCGGAGTCCAGCCCCAGGTCTTGGGCGATCTGCACCGCCGCGAAATCGACCTTGCTGTTGCCCAGGCCATGCTCCCGGGCCTCCTTCAGGGCGAGCAGGACATCGGGCCGTATCCTCAGGACCTCCTCCGGACTCAAGCGGATGCCCTGCTTGGCGAAGGCCTCCCGGATCCGGTCGTGATCGGGCTCGGAAGCAGGCCGCGGGCAGGGGAGGCACTTCTCCTGGGTCAGACAGGCCCCGCCGGCCCCCAGGAGGGCCGTGCCGAGCAGGAGGGATGTGAGAAGGATCTTCATGGTGCACCTCATGGAAAGGGGGTGTGCACCAGGGGAATGCCGCCTCTCGGCAGATCCTTTCAG
>JAFNAB010000038.1 GCA_017859955.1 Holophagaceae bacterium | reverse complement strand
TGGAGGTATCATGCGTAAATTGGCTCTTCTACTCGCCCTCGGGGCATCCGTCGGTTTGATGGCTCAGGAGGGGCAGAAGTGGGGCGTCGCTCACATCGTGGGTGATCGCTTCGACGAAACCTCCGAATTGAAGAATCGGATCGGCGGTGGTCTTGGCGTTGGCATGTGGACCGATAACCTGATCGGTCTGGATCTGCGCGGCATCTACATGCCTGAGAAGTCTGAGACCGGTGCCAAGTCCAAGGAAATCCACGGTCTGCTCTCCCTCATGTTCAATCTCCGCCCCGGGGCGGAGAACTGGTACCCCTACCTCGCCCTCGGTCCTGGTCTGACTCGCGCCGGTCGAGGCGACGGTCCCAATGCGAGCTATACCGGGAAGCTCGAAACCGCCTTCAACTATCACGCTGGCTTTGGTTTGATGGGGCGTGTGTCCGAAAACCTCCTCGCCCAGTGCGATGTGAAATGGATGCGGGTCGACATGCCCAATCCCGTGGATCGCAACGAACTCCTGGTGTCCCTTGGTGTCGGCTACACCTGGGGTGGCCAGAAGGCAACTCCTGTGACTGTCACCGCCCCGACTCCTGCGCCGGCCCCCGTGGTCGTCCCTGCGCCTGCGCCGGCCCCTGAACCCGTGGTTGTGCCTGTTCCCGCGCCTGCTCCTGTGCCTGAGCCGGTGGTGGTCAAGCCCGCTCCAGCTCCCGAGCCCATCAAAATCGTCCTGGACGAGGCAACCCTCCACTTCAAGAATGGCCAGGCCAACCTGAGCCCCAAAGCCATCGAGGCCATCAAGCGTGTGGCCACCGGTCTCAAGGCCTACAAGGGTGACTATACCCTGGTGGTCAGCGGCCACACCTCCAGCGTGGGAAGCCTGGCCCTGAACAAGTCCCTCAGCAAGCGGAGGGCTGATGCCGTGGCCAAGATTCTCGTGGAGAGTGGTGTGAAGGCCTCTGCCGTGACCACTGAAGGCTACGGACCGGAGAAGCCCATCGCGGACAATACGACGGCTGTGGGTCAGACCAAGAACCGCCGGGTGGAGATCGACGTCAATCTCCTCGGAGCCAAGGCTGAGATCCGCAAGAACGAGGTCGGTCTGGAGGAGTCCGTCTCCCCGGTCAAGCCCGCTCCCAAGGCAAAGGGCAAGAAGAAGTAGTTCCAACCGGTAACACGGAAAAGGCGGTGGGGATGACCCACCGCCTTTTTATGCCTGGAGAACGGCCATGAGGGCTTCGCGCTCCTGCCCTCGCCTTTCGCTGGAGATCGCCTGTTTCAGGGCGGCCACGGAATCCTGAGTACCGATCGCTTTCAAGGCCCTGGCCACCGCAACCCGGAGTTCCTGGGGCTCCGCGCTGGTGAAGATGCGTCCCCTGCGCTCAATGAGAGCGGAGAGAACCGGAATGGCGGTGGGGTGGGCGAGAAGGGTCAGGGTTTCCACCGCCTTGACCCGCAAGGCGAGGGGAGCCCTGGTGTCCGTGGCGAGGGCGCCGATGGCCGGAATGGCGCCGAATGCCTGGATTTGTCCCAATCCGAACAGGACTTCCACCTGGGTTTCGGGGTCTGTTTCGGGGAGCAATGCCTGGAGAGGGCCTGCTGCGGCCTGGCCAGCCAGCTTCCAGGTCGCCCGTACCCCGGCCTGCCTCACCCGGCGGTCTGGATGGCGCAGGCATTGGGACACGGAATGAATGAGCCCAGCGTCGCCCAGGTCCGCGAGAAGATTGAGGGTATTGCGGACCAGATACCAGGTCGGAGCGTGGAGACTGCGTTCCAGGGCCGGGAGGGCGCGGTGGCCCATGGCTCGGATGGCATTCATGAGGTGGGACCGCCGTCGGCGGTCGGGTTCCTCACCCAGGCGTTCGACCAGATAATCCACGCCTCGGTCGCCCAGTTGCTCGAAGAAGGGGATTGCAAGTTCGGTCAATTGGGTGGGGTCCCAGAAGGCCGGAATGAGGAGGGCCTGATTCAGGAGTTCGCGGTCAGCCAGGCGATCCTTGATCCGCTGGATGCCGGCGAGACGCCAATCCTGGTCAGCTTCTGTGAAGGCGCAGAGAGCCTCCAGTTCCGTGATCAGAGCCAGGGGCGCGCTCAACTCTCCCTTTGCGATCAGACTCGCGCAAACCGCTTCCATGGCTTCCGTTGTGGGGCGGTGGATATGGGGGAGGGGCTCCCAGGCGAAATGGGCTTTTAGTCCGCCGATGAGGGGACCCTCTTCCTCCATGGGGAATTGAGGGAGTTCCATCCAGTGCGCTACACCGGCCAGAGTGTTGGCGGCTATTTCCCGGCGGGGCGTGTCTCCGATGGAGAGGGCTTCCAGAAGAATGTCGATAAATCTAATTAATAGTTCATGTCTGCCCGTGTCCAGGAGTTCCCGAAGAAAGGCCATCCGGTCATCCAGGGTGAGGTCCCAGAACGCGCCACTTTCTGCCATCCGCTGGATCCTTGTTTCGATGGAGAGGTTTCCCCATTCCAGGCGCTGAAGCAGGAGGTTGAGGGCATTCCCCTGGAGTCCGGGAAGGCCGACCAGGGCTTCAGCCAGGGCCAGGCGAAGTCCCGCCGGGTGGTGGGGAGCTGAAGGCAGGCCCGCGGCGATGGCCACTTGCCCCTCCGAAGGAAGGCTCTCCAGGGCTGTCTTGAACCCCTCAAGAGTCAGGGAGTCCGGTAGCCCATCCCCCCAGCCCAGGGTCATGGCTATCGGCCCCAGAGGGCTCAGGTTTGCGGGGGGGCCACTGGCCAGAGCCGCCTCCAGAGCCTCCATCCAGACCGCCGGGTCAGCGGCTGGCTGGGGAGGAGCCACCGAAGGAGCGGAATCTCCCTCCTCCTCACCGCCCTGGCCACCCTGCACGGCCTTGTATTGGGTCTGGCTGAGGAGGATGAACTTCAGGTTACGTTGGGCGAATACGGATGCGATCCCGCCCTGCTCCTCGATCCGTGCTGGCTTGAGGATGAGGACCTCCAGAAGGGCCTGAAGCTCCTCGGGGGGGACACCGCGCTGAAGGATGACGCCACTGATCTGGCGCTCAGAAAACTGGCGGTGGAGGGCCGTCAGATGCAGGCTCTGGGCCTCGATGGGGCTGCCGTCCAGGAATACCTTCTGGGCCGAAATGGCGATATGGAGGCTGGGCTTGTCCTGGAGCCATTCCCCAAGTATGCCTGCTAGGTTTTCCAGGGCCGATCGCGACCTCGGATGGGTCCCGGTATACATCTGCAGGGCCTTGAGGGTCGCCTGCAAGGAGGTGGCAATGTCCTGAAAACTGCTCATGGCTTGGTCGCCTTCATCGGATCGCTCCATTCCCGGCGCAACTGCATGTAATGGTTGGATATGAACGCAAAGCGGCGCTTGGCCTCCCTGCGGGCGACCTGGGTATTCATGCACTTGACAATGCCCCTGGCCAAGTCGAGCCAAGCCTCGCCGCGTTCCAGGATCCGCTCTGTGGTGGTGGGCTGGAACGCGCCGGAAATGCTGGTGAAATGGACGAGGCTGGCGGCGCCCAGCTTACTCAGTTTGTCAGCGTCCCAGAGGCAGGCTGTTTCGATGGGCTTGAGGCGCTTGGCAAGCCGCAACCCCACGTGGTGCTCGATGGCGTGGCGCACTGCCGGGATCTTTTCCTGGGGGAAATCCGAGCCAGCGAGGATTTCCTCCACCACGGCACTGGCCGCCTGGGCATGGGTATCCTTGCCCAGCGCGTCCTTCAGATACTTCCGGACATCGTGCAGCCAGGCTGCGCACTCCACGACCTCAGGGTCAGCTTCCACCTGGGGGGCGAGCCATCGGGCGATTTTCACTACCGCCAGGGTGTGTTCGTATCGGTAGTCGAACACCGGCTCCTGGCAGCCACCGATCTCGTGGCTGATTCTCCAGAATCGCAGCGCGTCCGCTGCCGAACTGGTCCGGATCGCCGCTTCGCATACCTCCCGCCACGCATTCATGTCGTTCTCCACCCTCAACGAATCTACATCGAGTTGGATGTTTGTTCCCTTTAAAACGTTTTTTTCAACCTTGTTTCAAAATGATCAGTGTCAATTCCGGGGGCATGAAGAGTCGGTTGGGAGGCCCCCAGAAGCCCGTGCCGACGCTGGTGTAGACCCACAGATTGCCTTCCCGGCTCAGGCCCCTGGGGTGCTTGAAAATGGCTGAAACGGCGAGATTCCAGGGGAAATACTGCCCTCCATGGGTATGGCCGGACAATTGGAGATTCACGCCAGCCCGCTCGGCCTGGGCGGTTCCTGAAGGGGGATGGTAGAGCAGAATCCTGGTTGTATCCGGAGGTGCCCCCGCCAGTGCTGCCTGGAGATTCGGCCCCTGATGTCCTGGCAGGGAGCGGGCTGCCGGATCCGGCATTCCCGCGACAAGCAGGTCGGCGTCTCCCTGTCTGAGCAGGAGCCACTGGTTGTCCAGCACCCTCCAGCCCATGCCCTGGATGACTTCCAGCCAGCGGGTCACCCCTGAATAGTATTCGTGGTTGCCAGTGACGAAAATGACCCCGTGACGCGCTCTCAAGGCCCTCATGCGTTCAGCCAGGGGGCGGACCCCGTCGGCTTCTCCGTCCACCATATCCCCGGTGATCGCGATGAGATCCGGCTGCTGGCCGAGGCTTTCCCGGACCACATGGTCCACCTGGGCCTGACTCACCAGAGGTCCCAGGTGCAGATCAGAGATCTGGATGATGCGAAAGCCATCCAGATCTCTGGGCAGTCCCTTGATGGGAACCTCCACCCTTTGCACCCTCACCGGACTCAGGGCCACGATGGCGCCCCATGTGCATCCGACGAAGGTCAGAGCCAGGGCACCCATCACCGCCCAGGGGCCAAGACGCCAGCCCCCCAGCCTCAACAAGGCCTGGAGGATGTCAGCCAACACCAGGGAGATGAAGTAGGTGGAAACCAGGCTGAAGAGGATGTGGGTCAGCCAGAAGAGAGGAGCCACATGGGCTCCGAGTCCCGGAATCCGCTGGAGGATGGGAGCCAGGAAGAGGAGCAGGGTGAAGGCCCCGAAGAAACCCCACACCCAGAACGAGTGCCTTTCCAAGCTGGGCCACAAGGCCATGGAGCGCAGGGCCATGTACGTGCCCGTACCTCCCAGGACCGCCAGGAGCACTGCCAGGAAAAGGGCGAGACGCCAGGCCAATGGAGGGGCTACTTGACGGCCAGGACGACCCGGAAGCCGGTTCGGTCAGTGGCAGTCCCAGGGCTCAACAGGGAACGGGAAGCGGAGCTGCAAGACTCACCCGACTGGGCCCAGGAACCACCTCGAACTACCTTGAAGGTGCCCGATTCGGGTCCGGTCGGGTCGGTCTGGGGGCTTTCGGGGTAGAGGGCGAACCAGTCCTGGCACCACTCACTGACGTTGCCATGCATATCCTGGAGCCCCCAGGCATTGGCCTTCTTCTGGCCGGAAGGGTGAGTCGAATAGGAGGCGTTCGCCTCCGTCCAACCCACGGATCCCACCAGGTTGGCATTGTCGCCGGAGGCGAAAAGGGTGGTGGAACCAGCTCGGCAGGCATACTCCCATTCCGCCTCCGTGGGCAGGCGGAACACGGTAGATGCAGGCCTGGCCGCCGCAGTGGCCCCGTTAAGGGCCTTGATGAAGAGCTGGGTTGCCTCCCAGCTGACACTTTCCACGGGGCGCTGGGGGTCTCCGGAAAACTGGCTGGGGTTCTTGCCCATCAGGGCCTGCCACTGGCCCTGGGTGACCTCGCCCTGGCCCATGTGGAAGCCGTGGGTGAAAGTGACTTGGTGGATTGGCTTCGCCACGCCCTCTGCGCCCATGGTGAAACTTCCCGCCGGGATAGCCTTGAGCACCAGCGCGGAAGTCCCTGGAATGGGGATGGATAGATCATTGTTTTGTGCGTGGCTCTGGATCGGAGCGCCCAGGAGGGCCAAGGCTGGAAGGATGTGGCGAATATTCACGAGATGGCCCCTGGGAAAGATGGATGAACACCTTCGGCAGGCGAACAGCCTGCAACGTCAGATTCATTGTAGGCTAGGTGCCCCTCCGGTTTTCGCTCAATGCTCCAGGCCGACGCCCATGATCTGAAGGAACAGGTCCACGTTGGGGTTGGTGACTTCCTTGGACCAGAGCGCACCGTATTCCGAACGGCAGTCTTCATCCTCGATCGGAACGATATGGATTCTGGGAGATGCATTTTCCTCCACCACCTGTTGGGCGTAGCAGGCAATGCCGACCCCCGCCTCCACTGCCATGAACAAGGTCATGAAGCTGGGGAAGGACTGGACGATATTCATGTTGAAGCCCCGCTTTCGGCACAGCTTCTTGCGCCACTCCAGCGCCTTGCTCCCCAGGGCCGGGTGGATGGTCACGAAGTGCTGGTCCTTCAGATCCGCCAGATGGAGGCTTTTACGGGAAGCCAGGGGGTGTTCTGCGTTCATCGCCACCACGGAAGGGTCCGAAAGGAGTGGGTGGCACCGCATGTGGGGGGGGCGTTCCCCTTCGAACAGCATCGTGAAGCCCAGATCGATCTCGCCCTTATCAATGGCCTCGGGGATGAAGTCCATCCAGTAGTGGGAGATCTTGACCTCGACCTTGGGGTAGCGATGGGAGAATGCGTCGATCCAGTGGGGCAGGGGCTTCATTTCGTAGCCCCCCACGACGCCGATGGAAAGCTTGCCCGTTACCTCCGTCCCCAGCAGGCGGGTTTTCAGGACAATCTCATCGTAGTTCTCCACCAGGTCGCGGATGGCGCGGTGGTAGAAAACTCCGGCTTCTGTGAGCTTCATGGCTCTAGGGCTGCGATGGAAAAGCTGGACCCCCAGGCTGCTTTCCAGCGAGGTGATCTGATAGCTGACTCCGGATTGGGTAAGGAAGAGGTCCGAGGCTGCCTTCGTGAAGTTCAGGTGCTCCGCCGCAGCGAGGAAGCAACGCAACTGCCGGATATCCAATGAGATACCTCGTAGTGGAAATGGTTAGTCCTTCCGGACGGGAACGGTCGAACGGGGATTTTTTACTTGTTGATTGCTCCCGGATGATAACGGAGAGAAATGAGGGTGGCTATCGTCTTGTTGTCTAAACGTGGATAAGTGGTTTTGGTGACTTGATATAAATCGGTTAAGCCATCTGGTGATATGATATTTTGTTCTGTCCTATCTAAAAAACCGGGTGTCACCCCCAGGATTTCCCGTTTTGGAACGGCAAGGGTTCCCCATAGGCTTGGACATCAACTCAAAAAACCCAGGAGGGATAATGTCTGCCACACAGATGACAGCAGAGGAGCGCCTTGTCGCAAGCATTGCGCTGCAACCGGTGGACCGGGTCGTATGTGCCCCCATTATCGAGCAGTATGCGGGGCAGTATGCCGGTATATCGAATAGGGAGTTTATGTGGGATTGGGAAAAGTGCATGGCCGCCACCCACAAGGTCTGGGAGGATTTCCCGGTATGGGATAGCAATCCCATTCTGATTCACGGCCGCCACGCACCGGTGGGCCAGAAGTGTGGCCCCGGCCAGTTCAAGATGCCGGGCACGGAACTGGCGGAAAACGAGCAGTACCAGATGCACGAATACGAAGCCATGACCCGCGACGATTACGCCATCGTCCGGGAAAAGGGCTTTATGGAATACCGCATGACCTTTCTGGAGCGCATCCACAATGCGACGCGGGAAGAGGTCCTGGCGGGCATGAAGCAGGCGGCCATCCTGCGGAAGGACGAGATCGACCGGAGTCTGGCCCGTGGTCAGAGTGTGACCTGGGGCGCGATCATGGGCGTACTCCCCTTCGATGCCTACTCCCTCATGCGGTCCATGACGCCCTTTTATAAGGACATCTTCCAGATGGGAGACCAGATGGAGGAACTCCTCTGGGCGGTCAACGATGCGGTCATCGCCGGCAGTGAAGCCGTCACAAAAATGGTGGGCAACAATCGCGTCTTCGTGGGCGGCGTCCGGGGCGCCGGGGAGTTCATCTCCATCCGCCAGTTCAAGCGTTTCGTCTGGCCCATGCTCAAGGTCATGGTGGAGAAGATGGCCGAGAAGGACATCGTTCCGGTCCTCCACTTTGATGGGAACTGGACGGCCAACCTGGAATTCTTCCTGGAACTGCCCAAAGCGAAATTCGTGCTCGAGCTCGATAGCGCAACGGACATCTTCAAGGCCCACGAAATCCTCAAAGGACACTGCTCCATCAAGGGGGACGTCCCGCCCGCCTTGTTCGCATCGGGTACCGCGGATGATGTGGACGCTTATGCCCGCAAGCTTCTGGGCACCTTCAAGAACGGCGAAGGACTGCTCTACTCCTCGGGCTGCAACCTTCCCATGAACGCCAAGCTGCCCAACGTGAAGGCCTTCTTCGACGCTGTCGACAAATACGGCCGCTACAACTAGCCCCCCAGGTTTTCGCTTTTCCCCCAACCTGCTCCTGGTTTTCGGGAGCCCCCTTTTGGAGAAGTTATGAAGAACCGCTTGGCCTTCCTCCTCGCCGCTGGTGCACTCGCTGCTCCTGCTTTCGCCGGGGATCTCGATTACAACATCTACGGCACGATCATGACCTTCGTGGACAACGTCAAGACTGCTGATGCGACCAAGCCCGCTGCCGCTGCACCCAACGCCCTGGTCCTCGCTGGCGCCTTCACGGGCGTCAACGACCCCAACCGGATGCGGATCACTTCCGGCACCTCCAACATCGGCTTCAAAGGCGCCTACAAGGTCACGGAAGACCTCAGTCTGACCTGGCAGTACGAGAGCGCCATCGATGTGGATTCCAAGGACACCTCCGCCACCAATGTTCTGGGCGGCCGCAACAAGGGCATAGGCGTGGCCAGCAAGACGTTTGGCACGGTGCTGGTGGGCTCCTGGGATACCCCCTACAAGGTGTCGATCCTCATGACGGGCGCCCTCCGTGGCCTGGATCCCTTCGACGCAAGCCTCGTCGGCAACCCTGGCTTTGGCAGCATGGCCACCGTCACGGACTCGGGGCCCGCGTCCTCCAAGAACGATGCCTGTTTCAACCGTCGGCAGGGCAACAGTATCCAGTACTGGTCTCCCACTGTATCTGGCTTCAATGCCAAGGTGCTCTACTCCGTCAATGAGCAGAAGACCCCCACCGACAATTCGGCTGTGCAGACCAGCCCGACCGTGATCTCAGCCCTGTTGACATACAAGATCAGCACCTTGACCCTGGCCCTCGGCTACGAAGAGCACAACGACTACTTCGGCCTGTCGCAGTTCGGGGCTGCCTCCGGTGCGGTCGGAACGGTGGGCTCGGCCACTAATCAATCCTCCAAGGACACCGCTCTGGCACTCGCCGCCTACTATGTGATCCCCACCACGGGCACCCGCTTGGTGCTCCACTGTGAGCAGCTGAAATATCACAACGACGACACGGTCTCCGGCAATATTGACGAGTTCAAGCGGAACTCCATCTTCTTCTCTGCACAGCAGACTTTCGGTGCCCATAAAGTCTGGGTGAACTACGGCCAAGCCTCCAAGGGGGAAGTCTCCCGCGTGAGTGGCGTGGGCACGACTTCCACCGATGGCCTGGGTGCCAAGCAATACTCCCTGAACTATGCCTATGCCCTGGGCAAGAAGGCTGATTTCTTCGCCTCCTACTACACCGTCAAGAACGACAAGGCCGCCACCTACTCCTGCTTCCCCCCGCCCATGAATCCCACCACCGGCGGCCCGACCGCTGTGAAGCCCGGTGCGGACACCACCGGCCTAGGCATTGGCATCCTGTACACCTTCTAGTTCGGTTTCATGCGATACCGGTCCGGGGCAGTCCGCAGTGGGGTTGGGATGGGTTGGACCCGCTTTGCCCCGGGCCAGGTGCAGGTCAGGCGGCAGCGGTTCCGTCCACTGACGTCTGGCCTGCTTGACTCAACGGACTACCTTGGGAAGTAAAGATCGTATTCCCTGTTAAAAACCAGCAAGGCTTTCCTTAAGGAGAATGCCGCATGGCACGCACGGTTTCCGTTTCAGAAATACTTGATAATAATCCCTTTTCGCCGTACCAGATCTGGGTCTGCACGCTCTGCTTCCTCATCATGTTCTGCGAAGGCTACGACATGATGGTCATCGGCGTCACGATGCCCGGAATCGCAGCTTTCCTCGGCTGTAAGCCTAACGCTCTGGGACTGGCGGTCAGCGCTGGCCAGCTGGGCCCCCTGGTGGGCGCGGCTCTTCTGGGCATCGCGGCCGACAAATGGGGCCGCAAGCGGACCCTCATCCTCTCCACCATCATCTTTGCCGTCTTCACTTACTGCATCAACTTCATCACGTCGCTGGAAACGCTGGCCCTTTACCGCTTCCTGGCGGGCATTGGGCTCGGCGGGGCCATTCCCAATGCGCTGGCCTACGGCAGCGAATGGGCCCCCTCCAACAAGAAGGCCACCCTGGCCACCACCATGTATGCCGGTGTCGCCGTGGGTTCCATGGCCACGGGCTTCCTGGCGGCCTCCATGCTCTCGCGCGGAGGCTGGCAGTCCATGTACAAGTTGGGCGGCATCATGCCCCTCGTCATCGTGATTGCCGTGATGTTCCTGCTGCCTGAGACCCTGGAATACACCCTCCGGATTTTCGGTCAGGACAAGGCCAGGGCCGTGGTCGCCAAGATCGCCCCCTCCCTTGCAGGAGAAACGGATCTGCAGATCGTCTCCTCTGAGAAGAAGATCGTAGGCTCCCCCGTGGGTCAGCTCTTCAAGGAAGGGCGCAGCTTCCCCACGATGATGATCTGGGTGGCCTTCTTCTTCAGCTTCTTCCTCCTGTGGTTCATCGCTGCCTGGGCTCCCAGCCTCCTCAAGAAGAGCGGCGCCACGCCCAAGCAGTTCGGCATTGCCTTCGCATGCATCAACATCGGCTCCCTCATGGCCACCCTGCTCATTGGTCGGCTCATGGACAAGTTCAACAAGTTCAACATCCTGAAAGTCTTTTTCATTCTCGGCTTCGTCAGTGTGGTGGTCTTCGGGTTCAGCTCCAGTGCCCCCCTCATGGTCCTCTCGGCGCTCTGTGTCGTTATGGGCTTCTTCGTGATCGGCGGCAACTCCGGTTGCATGGGCTTGGCGACCCTCTCCTATCCCACGGATCTCCGTGGCACCGGCATCGGGTGGGCCTACGGTGTGGGCAAGATCGGATCCCTGGCCGCCCCTGCGGTGGGTGGGATGCTGCTGGCTCGGCAGTGGGGCGTCTCGAAGATCTGCAACGTGATGGCCATCGCTTCACTGGTCGTGGTCGTGATCGTCTTCATTCTCCAGGCCTATATGAAGGGCGTTTCGGCCAAAGCGGCCGCCGCTGCCCCGGCCAAGTAGCAAGCACTGAACGGTTTCGATAACGGGACCGACTGAAGAACCAGACCTTCCGCTGCCCAAAAATAGCGGGAGGTCTGGGTTTCTCAAGGGCCACGGGGCCTGGGTTCCGGTTGGCCTCGCACCTGGCCATGGACTTGAACAAGGGGATGTCGTGAAGGGTTCAAAGACTCGAGACTGGCTGAGGGTCGTGGTTTTCCTGCTCCTCTCGGGTGCGGGGCGGCTTCAGTCTGCCCAGGCACCGATACAGGTGGAGGGCGGCGAATGCCTGTTCATGAGCCTGCAGTTGCTGGCTGAGGTATACCGGGCCAAGGAACCTGGATTCGCCATGGATGTGCGGGTGGACGCGGAGGCGAAGGCCGTCCAGGACCTCACCGGGGGAATGGTGCAGATGGCGATGGTGGCCCGGGACCTCACCTCGGCCGAGGTCGCCGGTTTCCAGGCCAAATGGGGCTATCCGCCGACCCGCATTGCCGTGGCCCTGGATGCCCTGGTGATCGTCGTCCACAAGGACAACCCGGTGAAAAGCATGCGGGTGGAGGAGACCAATGCGGTCTTTACGGAGGATCGTGGCTTGGGATGGCCCAAGGATATCCTTACCTGGGGGGATGCAAAGATCACGGATCCCGCATGGGCGAACGAGCCCATCAGGATCTTCACAAGAGCTCGGGATTCGAGCGTGAAGAACCTAATTATCCAGTTCCTTTACCCCTCCTACCACCTCCGCCCGGCTATGGTTGTGCCCGATGCCATGGCCATGACGGAGGCCATTGCCGCCAATCGCAACGGGATCTGCTGCGCCAACATGGTGGATGTCTTCGACTCCCTGAAGGCCATCGGCATCCAGCCCACCGGAGGCAAGGCGGTTTATCCCACGCCTGAGAATGTTTCCAGCGGGGCCTATCCCTGGTCCCGGTTCCTGTACGTATACGTGAACAAGCACCCCAGGACCGGCCTGCCGCCGGAGATCCGGAAATTCCTGGCCTTCGTGCTTTCCGCCGAGGGGCAGCGTCTGGTGCAGGCGGTGGGGCAGGCTCCCCTGCCCAAGGATATCAATGCCCTCAACGTGCTCAAGGTGATGGACACCTTCGATGCGGATCCAGCCGCGCTGCGCGGGAACTAATCCCGTTATTGCCGCGGCAAACCTGTAAAAACAAACACGAAAACTGTCTCCGGGAGGCCCCATGGCCAAGACCACCATCTTAGAGAACGACAACATCAGCCTCTGGTTCCATTCCGATTCTCGGATTGTCCATCACCAGATGCACAAGTTCACGTCCGGGAATGCCCTGCGGGAAGCCCTTCTGAAGGGGGCCGAACTCATGGAGAAGCACCAGGCCACCAAGTGGCTTTCCGATGACCGCCTGGCCGGGCCGGTGCCCCAGGAAGACAAGGACTGGAATGCGGTCAACTGGGTTCCCAGGGTCATCAAGGCTGGGTGGAAGTACTGGGCCGTCGTGCTTCCGGAAAAGACGGTGGCCCAGATGAACCTCCGCCGTTTCCAGGACGAATTCGCTCAGAAGGGGGTTACGGTGCGGACCTTCACGGACCCCGAAGCGGCTCTTGCCTGGTTGGCGAGCGTCTGAGGGGGGCGGTCATCGGGTTTCGACCCGTTCCATATTCAAATGGGCTCGAAATTAATTCCTTTGATTGTATCTGACGATGAATAGCCATCTTTTTTCATGACTGTTCATTTCCGAGGGCTCTTCCTATGTCCGAATCAGGTTTGCGCCGATGGTTCCATTCCCTCTCCGGCAAGGTGCTCATGCTCACCCTGCTGCCGGTGGTGCTCTTCGTAGTCATGAATCCCGTCTTCATCTTTCCCAAGGTCCGGCGGGTGATTCTGACCGAAAAGGAATCCGCCATGCGAGAGGTGGTGGACACGGTTTTCAGCCTTATTGATCAGTACGACAAAGAGGTGCAGGCTGGCCGCATGAGCCTGGCGCAGGCCCAGAACTTGGCCAGCGGCCAGATCTCCGGGCTCCGCTTCGACGGGAAGAACTATATCGTCGTGCTTGGGGCGGATGGGGCACTGGTGGTGCATCCCATTATGAAGGACCAGATCGGCCAGTCGCCCGAGAAGGCAGGCACCGTCAAGCTGGTGGAGACCTGGCGGAAGGCCTCTGCCAAGCCCGAAGGGGGCGTGCTGACCTTCATGACCACCAAGCCTGGCAAGACAGGGAAGTTCCCAAAACTGTCCTTCATCCGGCGCCATGAGGCGTGGGGCTGGATGGTGGGGGCGGGTGTCTACGTGGATGATGTCGAACAGACGATTCAGGCTTTCGCGCTATCGACCCTCCTGGTGATCCTGGGCGTCACGGTGGCGGTGATTTTCGCCGCGGTCCGTCTGACCTCCCGCATGACCAGGCCCCTCCAGGAACTGGTGACTGGGCTCCGGCAGAGCGACCTCAACAAGCAGCTGAAGGTCACTACCAGGGATGAAATCGCCGAGGCCGCGATCGCCTTCAACGCCTACAACGGACGGATCAGGGACACCGTGTCCCAGGTGGACAGCTTTGCGGAGCGGGTGGCCTCGGGCAGCACCGAACTGGCGGCCTCCTCGGAAGAGATGGCCCGCACGGTGCAGGATGTGGCCAAGGTCAGCGAAGATCTGAAACATGCCGGCGAGCAGGTTTCTGCAGCCATGCGGCGGCTCGGTGGGAATGTGGACGTCATGGCCACCCAGACCAAGGCCACCGGTGATCTGAGTGAGGAGGCGGTCAAGGATGCCGCCCGGGGCACCGAGGCCGGGCAGGGCACGGCCTCCGGCATGGACGAGATCCAGCAGGCCACCAGCCAGATCGTCCGGGCCGTCCAGGTCATTCAGGACATCGCCCGCCAGACCAACCTCCTGTCCCTCAATGCGGCCATCGAGGCCGCCAAGGCCGGGGCCCAGGGCAAGGGTTTCGCCGTCGTGGCCGAAGAGGTCCGGAAACTGGCCGAGCGAAGCCGGGCCAGTGCCCTGGAGATTGAGACCCTGATCCAGAAGGCCCAGGAGGTGGTTCTGGGCGGGGCGACCAGCGTGCGGGTCACCCTGGAGAACCTGGAAGCCATCCGCAACCGCATCTCCGGCATCGCCGAAAGCATTCAGGAGGTGGGAGGCCTTAGCCACCAGCAGGCCGCCACCAGTCAGGAAGTGTCCCACATGATGGACCAGACCAATGCCCGCCTGGTCCAGAACGCCGCCTCGACCCACGAGTTGGCGGCCACCGTCAGCGAGATCGCCAATACGGCCGAGGAACTGGCCAGGGTCGCCTCAGGCCTCAAGGGCGTCGTGAACGGATTCAGGTCCTGAGCCCGGCATAGGCCCTCAAGACGGCCACGGTGGCTTCGATCTCCCGGAACATCTCCCGGTCTTCCCAGGGCGGGCAGGCCTCGGAGAGCCGGGAGATGAGGGGCTGAAGGCCTTTGGCGGCCTGAAGCCCCACGAGACGCACGCCTTCCAGAGCCATTCGGGCCTCGATGGCCAGGACCTGTTCCAGGGCGTCTACGGCCCGGAGCAGCTTGCGGGCCGCGATGGGTCCCATGGAGCAGTGGTCCTCCTTTCCGGCGCTGGTGGGGATGGAGTCGACGCAGGCCGGATGGGCCAGGCCCTTCATCTCGCTCACCAGGGCGGCGCTGCTGACATGGGCCATCATGAAGCCGCTCTCCAGGCCGCCGTTTCGGCAGAGGAAGGCCGGCAGGTCCGAATAGGCCGGGTTGGCCATGCGCTCCTGGCGTCGCTCCGAGATGCTGGCCAGGTCACAGACGGCGATGGCCAGGAGATCGCAGGCAAAGGCGGGGTACTGGCCGTGGAAATTGCCGCCGGAGCGGGATTCCTGGGTGTCCGTGAAGACCATGGGGTTGTCGGTGGCGCTGTTCAACTCCCGCTCCAGGATCTCCCCCGCGAAGCGGAGGGCGTCCCGGGCCACGCCGTGGACCTGGGGGACACAGCGCATGGAGTAGGCGTCCTGGACCTTGCGGCAGTTCCGGTGGCTCTCGCAGATCTCGCTGGTGTCTCCCAGGATGTCCCTGAGATGCGCCGCCACTTCGATCTGCCCGGGATGGGGGCGTTGGGCGTGGATCCGGGCATCGTAGGCCAGCCGCGAGCCTCGGAGGGCCTCCAGGGAAAGGGCGGCGATCTCATCCGCGAGGGGGATGATCCGCTTCAGCCTCGCCAGGGCCAGGTTTCCAAGGGCGGTGATGAACTGGGTGCCGTTCACCAGGGCCAGGCCCTCCTTCGCTTCCAGGTGGATGGGGAGGAGCCCCGCCTCGGCGAGGGCTTCGCCACCGGGCCGGGACCCTCCGGGGCCCCAGGCCAGGCCTTCGCCCACCAGCAGCAGGCCCATGTGGGCCAGGGGGGCCAGATCCCCGGAGGCTCCCACGCTGCCCTGGCAGGGCACCACCGGCAGGACGTCCCGGTTCAGGCAGGCCGCCAGGAGCTGGATCGGTTCGGGCCGGATTCCGCTGTGGGCCTTCAGGAGACAGTTGATCCTTGCGGCCATGAGGGCCCGGGTCTGGGGCCGGGTCAGGGGCTCCCCCACGCCCGCCGCGTGGCTGCGGAGCAGGTTCAGCTGCAGCTGGCAGAGCTGGTCCGGGGGGATGATCACGTCGGCGAACTGTCCAAAGCCCGTATTGACGCCATAGACCGTGCGTCCTTCCTCGACCATGCGCTGGATGACCCGCCGGTTGTCGGCCACCAGGGCCAGGGCTCCCGGATCCAGGGAGACCTCTTCACCCGCTGCGATACGCTCCAGCTGCTCTGCGGTGAGGGTACGCCCATCGAGGTGGATCATGCTGGCCCCCTGAAGATTGGTGATTCTGCTTCAGCTTTGCGATTTTTCCCTGCCTCTTGCGGAGTTATCATAGCTTCGAATCGCTCGGAGGGCCCGGCAAGGCCTTTCGCGGCACATCCGGTTCGAGCCCAGGGGAGGGCAGATGGCACGTCCAGGTTCCAAGAAAGTTCTGCTCTGCGCGGTCACCCTGTGTTTCTGGTTCGCCCAGTACATCTACATCCCCTTCCTGACCCCCTATCTGATGACCCTGGCTATTTCGGCGACGGTGGTGGGCGCCATCGTCGGGGCCTATGGGCTGACCCAGCTACTGCTGCGGATCCCCCTGGGCATCACCCTGGACCTTTTCCGGAATCACCGGCTTGTGATCATCCTGGGCGTCTTCCTCGCCGGGATCTCCTCCATCGGCATGCTGGTCTTTCCTTCGCCCTTGATGCTCTTCATCTCCAACGCCCTGTCCGGCGTGGCCTCCTCCACCTGGATCTCCTTCACGATCCTCTACGCTTCCTACTACGAGGGCCAGCACAGTACCAAGGCCATCGGCATCATCAATGTCTGTTTTCAGTCCGGCATCCTGCTCGCCTTCCTGGCGGGAGGCATCCTCTTCGGGCGCTTTGGCATCCAGTCCCTGTTCAAGACCAGTTTCGCCTCCGGGATGCTCGGAACCCTCCTGGCGCTGTGCATCCGCCACGAACCCTCCGCCAAGGGCACGAATGTGACCGTGGCCAGCCTGCTCAAGGTAGTCAAGGATCGCCGGGTGATCTGCTTCTCGCTCCTCTGCACCGTGGCCTGGTTTGTGGTCTTCGCCACCGTTTTCTCCTTCTCCACCAGCACGGCCAAGGCCCTGGGGGCCACGGGGCCCCAGCTGGGCGTCCTCTCCATGCTCTACAGTGTCGGCACCATCGGGGGAGCCTATTTCGTCGCCACCCGGGTTGCCCATGCCTTCGGAGAGAATCGCCTGCTGAGCGCGGGCTTCCTGATCCTGGCGGTGTACTGCATCGGCATTCCCCTGACGAGGGATCTCCGGCTCTTCTACCCCTTGCAGCTCCTCTGCGGGCTCGGCAATGGCGTGCTGCTGGCGGCCACCATGGCCTTCGCCGTCAAGGACGTCGAACCCGAGAAGAAGACCACGGCCATGGGTTTCTTCCAATCCATCTACTGCTTCGGGATCACCCTGGGGCCGGTGGTCATGGGAGTGCTGATCGACCACAGCACCAAGCTGGTGGCCTTCCTCTTCGTGGGTGCCCTCGCTCTGGCCTGTGCCATCCTGGTGCCCCTGATCTATCGTTCGGGCTACCTGGGGGGGCGTCCTGCTTCGGAAGCGGGTCTGCCTAGTCCATCAGGCGATTGAGGGCGCTGGTCAGTTCCTGCCGGATATACGGCTTGCGGATGAATTCGCAGCGGGTCTTGGAACGGAAGGCGCTCAGTTCCTCATCCCTCGAGAAGCCAGAGGAAATGAGGATTCTAGCCTCGGGATTGATTTCGCGGACCTTCTCGAAGGTCTCCCCGCCGCTCATCCTTGGCATGTTCATGTCCAGGATTACCACATCGATGCTGTCGGCTAGGTTGCGGTAGATTTCGAGGCCTTCCACGCCGTCTTCAGCCGTCATCACCCGGTGCCCTTGACGCTCCAGGATGGCCTGGAGCGTCGAGCGGATCATGACCTCGTCGTCGATCACCAGGATGAAGGCCTTTCTCTGGCAGACCTCTGCGGGCTTGTCTGGCTTGATGGACACGCCCGAGGCCAGGGGAAGGTAGATGTGGAAGGTGGTTCCCTTCCCCTGTTCGCTATAGATGTTGATGGCTCCGCCATGACTCTGGATGGTGCCGTAGACGGCGCTGAGCCCCAGGCCTGTGCCTTTTCCCGGCTCCTTCGTGGTGAAGAATGGCTCGAACACCCTTCCCAGGTGCTCGTGGGGGATCCCGACACCCGTGTCCCTGACCTCCAGCTCTACGTATTCCCCGGGGCACAGCTCAAAGGAGCTGGCTGCACAATCGGCTTGGTCCAGGAATACGTTCCGGGTGGTGAATTCGAGCGTTCCGCCTTCGGGCATAGCGTGGCTGGCATTGATGCCCAGGTTCAGGAGGGCGCTCTGCAGCTGGGCGTCGTCGCCATCGATGATGCTTCGGGCCGCTTCGGCGGAAACCCGGATGGCGATCTTCTTGTCAATGGAGTGAGAGAGCAGGGTGGCCGTGTTGTTGAGCAGGGCATGGAGGTTCAACTGAGCCTTGACGAGCTGCTTCTGGCGGCTGAACACCAGGAGTCGATCTGTCAGATTGGCTGCCCGGCGGGCGGCGTCCAGGATGATGTTGAGGAAGCGCTTTCCCTGACTGGATGTTTCCGTGTCGAGGAGTTCGGCGGCTCCGGTGATGCCCATCAGGACATTGTTGAAATCGTGGGCGATGCCTCCGGCCAGCTCCCCTACGGAGCGGAGCTTTTCAGACTGCCGGAGCTTTTCCTGAAGGGCGAATTCCTCCGTGGCGTCGCGGAAGACGACCACTGCGCCCTGGATCCGGTCCTCTTCGTCCCGGATGGGAGAGCAGCTGTCGGCGATATGCCGTTTCCGGCCTTCCGGAGTGAAGAGGATCAGATCATGCTCCAGGCAGGCCACGGCTCCAGTCTGGATCACCTCCATGACGGGGGATGGCATGGGGCTTTCGGTTTCGGAACGGAAAAGGACGCAGACTTCGTCGAAGTGCATCCCCCGGGCGCTTTCGATGCTCCACCCTGTCAGTCTTTCCGCCGCAGGGTTCATGCTTGCCACCCTTCCATCCGTATCCGTGGTGATGACCCCCTCGTTGATGGAGGACAGCGTGATGGCCAGATCCCTCCGGCTCCGGGTCAGTTGGTCCTTGGCGGTCTGCAGCCTTCTACGGTTGATCGCCAGGACGATGATCATGCCCAGGAAAAGCAGGATGGTGCCGATGACCCCCCAGACCAGGCCCCTGTATGTCCCATAGAACGAGAAGGGCCGGTGGTAGATGCGGCTTCCTGGGGGCAGGGCGGCCTCAGGGATGCCGAAGCGCTTCAGTTGCCGGTAGTCGAACATGTATTCATTGGTGCTTTGGGTGATGATGGGCGTGCTGGCCGGCGTTGCCTCACCCTTGAGGATCCTGAGGGCCATGGCCCCTGCCTCGCGCCCCTGGGTGTTTCCGCTGTTCATCTTCCCGCCGACGATGCCGAGATCGATGAGCATATCGATCAGGCCGAAGATGGGCACGGGACAGTTCTGAGACATCAGCGGGTTGATGTCTTTGTAGGCGATGAAATTGCCATGTTTGTCCCGGAACCACACGTTCATGAGGACCACGCTGGTGGGACCAAGCTGTCGGAGTTTCTGGATCAGCTCCTCAGTGCTCAGTTCCTCACCTTTGAGATAGATGAACCGGATGTCTGGGAAATCCTTGGAGGCCTCATCCATCAGGGGGCGGAGAGCCAGGCCCGTGGTGGTGCCGTCACTCACGATGTAGATCCGCTCTGTTTTCGGGCACAGTTTCCGGATCAGTGCCAAAGTCTCCTTGACGTCCAGGACCTCCACCAGGCCGGTGAAGTGTTGGCGGGATATCCCGCGTAAGTTCTCCTCGCCATTGATGCCGCAGAAGACGACGGGCACTCCGGGGAACAGGTCATCGTGGAAGCGCCGCATGAACAAAAGGGCGTCGTCATCGGAAGTGACGATGGTGTCGATGTGGATGTTCCGGTACTTGAACCTGAGGTTTTCGAAGATGTTCTGCGTCAGAGCTTCGCTCTGAAGCCGCTTGGCATCCATGCTTTCAATGTAGAACTCGATGTTTTTGAAGTGGGGCGCAACCTGCTCCCGGACGGCATCGGTGATCTGATCCGTCCACAGATAGCCCTGGTGGTACGAATTGAGGATCAGGACCCGCTTGAAGGGATCCTGATTCGATGCCGCATGGAGTGGAGCGCCCAAGGCCAGGACAATCCAGACAAGAATGAAAAAAAATCTCACTCTGGGCAGATGCAGGTGCACCGGAATGGATGAACGGGTAGGCATGCTTCATGTGCTCGCTGGTTGAGTGCTGCAATTCTGGCACAACCAGCCCCTCTGCAGTGCGCTGTCGCCTGGTTTCCCGAGCAAAAGGCACGTTGCAGACTCTCCCCACCTCACAGCGGAGGGCTGCTGGACTTCCCTGAAGCTGGATTACCTGCTGGCTTTGGCCTTCTCCAGCAATGGTTTGATGGCGTCCCGATGCACCATGAAGGTGAGCATCTTCAGGCGCACGTAGTCGTCACGGTAGAAGTAGTAGCCGGGCACCCCCCGCTGGCCTGAGCGGGCGCTGTCCCGCACCAGGAACCAATCCCGCCCGTTGCGCTTCACCAGGCCAACGATATGCAGGCCGTGATCGTCATCGGAGGTGTGGTTGTCGATGCGGAATTCGCGGCTGGACTGGTCGATGGCTTCCTGGGGGATGTCGTAGCTGGGGACGATGGCGATGTCGTTATCGCCGTCATAGCCGGGCTCGCTCACGTCTCCGCCGATGGCCACGGTGTAGCCCTTCTCCACGGCGCCCTTGAGGGCGGCGTACCAGTCGTCAAGGGGCACGTTCAGGTAGTCCTTGCTGTGCCACCAGTTGTCCGGGAACTTGTACTCGCCCATCTGCCAGAAGGGTTCGGACAGGGTGGACATGGGCTCCACGTAGGCCTCCAGGTCCAGCTTCACCACCTGCTCCAGGTATTCCTTTGGGGTGAGGTTCCGGCCATCCACCTTCACGGCCACAGGGGGCTTACCCAGGTGCTTGTCCAGGATCAGGTGGAGGGAACCGAGCACCTGTTCCTCGTTCCAGAGTTGCTGCTTCTTGACGTAATCCAGGTAGCTGGTGATCTCACCGATCAGCCGCTCGTGATTGAACACGGTCTCCCCGGGTTTCAGACCCGTGAAGTCCTTTTCCGGCACGATGCCGTACTGTTTCCAACGCGCCAGGACGGCGTTGGACTCCGAGCCCTCCGCCACCAGGCTGGTGCCCTTGGTGCGTACGAACTCCCGGACCTTTTCCACGTATTCCCAGTAGACCGTGTACATCTCCGAGAGCTTCAGGTCCTTTCCATGGAGGCGATGGATTTCCGACTCCAGAAAGGACGTCGTGGAGAAGCACCAGCAGGTGTTGGTCCACCACTGGCGCTTGGGTGGGTTATGCCAGATGGCCTTGAAATCCGAAACCGCATGGGGGCGGTCCAGGCGGGAGAAGTCCAGGGAGAGGCGCTTGCCTGCTTTGGGCTCGGCCTGCTTGTAGGGCTCGCCCTTAGCTTCGGCCAGGAAGCGGTCTCGGGCCTCCTCTTCCTGTCGCTCCCGCTCGAGCAGGGGGTAGTCCTTGTAGAGGGCCTGATCCTTCTGGGGGGTGCCGGCCAGAGCGGGCAGGACCCCAATGGTCAGACAGAGGCAAAGGGCAGGAAAAGAGCGGCGCATGGGACTCCTGATGCAAATCGGACCCTATTAATGTATCGCCTTGCGAGGCACGTCGCAGCGCTATTCCCCTTTGGCCCCTGTTCATCGTGCCCCAGGCAGGGGAGAATCGCTCCAGGACGACCCGTGAACGTGCTGCCGGAACCCCAACAGTTGATGGAAGCCTTTGCCGCCTTCACGGCGGCCTCGGAGCAGCTCCAGAATCGCTACGAGGCGCTCCAGGGGCAGCTTTCGCGCCTCCAGGATGAGATCCAGACCGTCATCGAGGCCGTCCCTTTCGCCATATGGGTGCTGGGCAAGGATGGGGAACTTCGCTTCTCCAATCGTCCTGAAGGGGTCCAGGGAGAGTTCCTGAACGGTCCTGCCCCCTGGGTGGCGGGCTCACCTTCCGGTTTGCGGCACATGCGGGATTTCAAGGGAAGGGACCGCTTCTTCGAGCAGGAGGTGCGTCCCACGGCCGAGGGCAAGATCATTACGCTTCGGGACGTCACCGAGGCCCATCTGCGGGCCCAGCAGGCCACCCGGGAGGAGCGTCTCCAGGCCATGGGGCTCATGGCCGCCGAACTGGCCCACGAGATCCGCAATCCCCTGGGAAGTCTTGCCCTCTTCGCGGGCATGTTGGTGGAAGACCTCCAGGCCCAGGCGGACCAGCTGGAGCTTGCTCAGCGCATCCAGGAGGGCGTGCACCGGCTCAATACGCTGGTGACCAATACGCTGACCTTCAGCCGGGACCTGGTGCCAACTCCCAGCTCCATCCCTCTGGCTGAATTCTGGGACGAGGCCCGGAAGGGCATCCACCTCGGTGAGGGCGTCCACTGGGAGAATCGCATTCCCAAACTGGCCACCTGGCATGGTGATCCGACTCTTCTGCGGCAGGTTGCCGTGAATCTCCTGCGGAATCCCTGGGGCGGATCTTCGATCCCTTCTTTTCCACCTTCGGGGGCGGCACCGGCCTGGGCATGGCCGTGAGCCATCGCATTCTCGTGGCCCATGGCGGACTGCTTTTCCTCGAAAGTGAGGAGGGGCAGGGCACCAAGGTCCATCTCAGGCTTCCCGCCCAGGTATCCTGATTTCAGGGATTTTGTGATTAATTAATATAAAATAGGTTTGAATTTGACGTGCCACTGGCTTCGGACCAAGTCCGATGTTTTGGGTTTGCATTGTTTATTAATATATGCTTAAAACCTCCAAAAAACCAAGCTTGGGGAAACCCTGGCAGGATCCTAGAATCGACTACACCCATGCCGACGCAACCTGAGCTTTGCCATTTCATCGAACTCTTTCATCGGGCTTTGATGGCCCAGATGCACTATGTTCAGGATCACCCTGAGGCCTTGCGCCACATGGAGGTCTTCCAGAACTGCCTGGCCGGACTGCTCGAACAGGAAGCCCCTCTGTTTCTGGCCTGTCGGGAGCAGGGACTCCTTTACCGGAATGAACCCCTGGAAGGTTCGCCCCATGCCGCCCAGATGCTGGCCCAGATCCTGGAGGCTAGGGGGATCGGCGGTCTCGCCTTCCATCAGGGCCTGGAAGCTGATGATATCCAGCTCCTCTTCTTCGCTCTTCTTCTGCCTCCGCATCGGGTCCTGGAAATGGGCGGCGCCTCCATCCTCCTGGGGGATGGCGGGCACGTCCAGATCCTGCCCTCCCTGGAAATTCCGGCGCCCGAGAACTGGGCCTCCGATGTGCAGGAGGGCTATGCCGCAGGAGTCCTGGAGAGCCTTGAGGACACCCAGATTACCGCTCCGGGACCCACCACCCCGGCGGTCCTGGCTTCGGATCTCATCACGCTCTTCTCCTCGATTCTCCAGACGGCGTCTTCCCAGCCCGGTGTCGGCTCCAGGTCTCCCTGGTCCAGGGAGCAGCGGGAATCCCTTTCCCACGCAGGCTTCCTTCACCCTGATTTCTCCATACTGGCCGGAGCCGGTGACCAGCTGGGCCTCGGGAGTCTGGATGCCCAGACCATCCGGGCCTCCCTGCGCATCGCCCTCTCCTCCCTGGATCCGGTTCACCAGGGCTCCATTGTGCTGGGGCTCACCTCCTTCCCCTGCAGTGAACAGGCCCTGGCGAGCGCTCTGGACTACCTCGCACCGGAACTGCTGGCCCAGGCCGTCGCAGACGTGTCCCTGAGGAATCGGGTTTCCATGTTCGAGCTGGCCCTGATGATCTCGGCGATGTTCGAGGGTATCAAGGATCGGGTCGTCGCCCTGGAAGCCATCCGGGGGAGGATGCAGCTTGAAGGCTGGAGCATCGAGGACCTGGACTCCCTCCAGGAGGCCATCCTCTGGGAGTGCCAGGGCACGGACACCAAGGTGCGGCTTACCCTGCTGAACAAAGGGCTCTTCGATCTGGATCCCCATCAGGCCATGACCTTCACCCGGCAACTGGTGAGGAGCAAATCCCTGGACCCAATCCGGGATCTGGTAGCCCAGTTGGAGTCGGGCTTCGCCAGTCCGGAGATCGCCCGGAGGCGTTTCGCGGCCCAGGTCGTGGCGGATCTGGCGGAATGTGTGGAGGACCCCGGGCTTCCCGCCGAGTTGGGGCGGCGGCTCCAGAAGGCGCTTCACGATCACATCGCCCTGGACACCGATGAGGCGGCCGTCCTCTGGAGCGCCCAAGGGTTGGAGGCCCTGCTGGTCCATTGGATGCACGTGGGGGATTTCGAGGGGATCTATCAGGAGATGATGGCCCTCAGCGAGATCATCCTGCTCCAGCGCGGCGGACCCGGCTGGAAATCCTCGGCGGTCCGCAATCTGCTGGCCCGTCTCGCCAGCCCTTTGAACATTGCGGCCCTGACGCCCTCCCTGCACCAGCGCGAGAATCGTCGCGCCCTTACCCAGCTCCAGGCCCTCCTGTCCCTCATGGGGCGTCCCGCGGCGAGCTACCTGATGGCCTGCCTGGAGGTGGAAGAGAACCGCGAGCGCCGCACCCAGCTCCTGGATGCCCTGAAGGCCATTGGCCGCAACGCCGTGCCTGCCCTGCAGGAGGCCCTCAGCTCCCCCAGCTGGTTCCAGGTGCGCAACGCGGTGATGCTCCTGGGGGATCTGGGGGATGACGCGGTTTTCAACGATGTGGCGCTGACTCTGGGCCATCGTGATCCCCGGGTTCGCCGGGCCGCCATGGCCGCCCTCTCCGATATCGGTTCCAAGGATAAGGCCGCGGGTGCGATCGCCGCCCAGCTCCCCCAGTGGGACCTTTCCTCCCAGCTCGACGCCCTGGCGGTTCTGGGGGAACTCCGCTCTCCCGCCGCCATTCCCGCCATCTCCGAGATCATCCGCCAGGGCAAGTCACCCCAGGAGGACAACACCCGGGTGCGCCTGAGGGCGGTGGAGGTCCTGGGTCTCATCGGCACCTCCGAGGCCGTGGATCCGCTCCGGGAGCTCTTCAAGAAGAAGGGTCTGCTTGGCGGCCGCGAAAGCACCGCGGTCCGGCTATCCGCCGCCAAGTCCCTCGCGGCCGTCAACACCCGGGAGGCCCGGGAGGCCATCGCCCTGGCTCTCGACATGGAGCCCCACGAGGACGTCCGGAGCATCCTGCGGCAGTACCTGGTCAACTGAAAACCGATTCAGGCGCTGGCCCATTGGCGCAGCGCCTCGGCCACGGTTTCGATGAGCTCGGGCCAGGCGTCCATGGCGGGCTGCCGGAAGAGGCGCATGGTGCCCGGGTACCAGGGGGAGTCCTCCCGCCCCCTGAGCCACCGGGCGTCGGTCTTGTAGGCGGGCAGGAGGGTCCAGCAGGGCTTGCCGAGGGCGCCCGCCAAGTGGGCGACCGCCGTGTCCACGGAGATCACCAGATCGAGGGTGCTCACCAGGGCGGCGGTATCGGCGAAATCCCCTATCCACGGCGATGCATCGAAGAGCGCCATGCCCTCGGGTGGCAGTTGGGCCTCCTCCTCCCCCATGCCCTTCTGCAGGCTGACGAACTGGACCCCCCTGGCGCTCGCCAGAGGAGCCAGGAGGTTCAGGTGGGCCAGAGAACGATCCCCGTCGTTCTCGAAGGCCGGATTGCCCTTCCAGGCCAGGCCCACCCGAAGACCACCGCCCGGAATCCGTTTCCGCCAGGCCGCGATCTCTTCCGGGTCGGGGTGGAAGTAGGGAATGGGCGCGGGAATGGAGTCTAGCCTGGTTCCCAGGTGCAGGGGAATGCTGAAGGGCAGCACCCAGCAGTCCCATTGGTCGTCGGCGACGGTCTCCCCCAGGACCAGGACCTCATCGATCCCGTCCAGGGTCGCAAAGAGGCGCTTCAGGGGGGGATGGCAGACGAATCCGATCCTGGCGGCCCCCCGGCGCTTGAGCTCCGGGACGAAGCGCGCGTACTGGATCAGATCTCCCAGGC
Organism: Holophagaceae bacterium; assembly: GCA_017859955.1. GTDB lineage: Bacteria > Acidobacteriota > Holophagae > Holophagales > Holophagaceae > Holophaga. Next base: position 3,584 of record JAFNAB010000038.1, on the reverse strand, counting down.
CCGCTTCAATGGCGATCAGCAGCGACCTGCCCTCCAGGCTCTCTCCCCGCCAGCGGGAGTCCGGGATATGGGCCATCAGCTCAACATTGCGGACCCTGGATTCCAGGGCCTCCCAGCCCTCCTCAAAGCGGCCCTGCCGGAGCAGGAGATAGCTGAGGTTGTACCGGGCCTTGTGATAGCTCGTATCCAGACCCAGGGCCTGCCGGAAGCAATGCTCACCTTCCGCATCGCGATCCAGGCCGGTGTGCAGAGCCCCCAGGTTGGACCAGAGCGCCGGGGAGTCCGGGAAGCACTGGAGACCACAGGCATAGAGCGCCTCGGCCTCCTGGAATCGCTTCTGGCAGACCAGCAGGGCTCCCAGGTTTACGTAAACTTCCGGGCATTCCGGGTCGAGGGCCAGGGCGCGGAAATTGGAGGATTCCGCCTCCGCCAGGAAACCCTGGCGCTCGAGGGCCAGCCCTAGATTGACATAGGCTTCGGCCAGGTCGGGGGAAGCCTCGATGGCCTTCCTGAACCAAGCCTCGGCACCCGGGTAATCCCGCGCCTGAAGACGCTCGTTTCCCTGCGCAAAAAAGGATTCGGCCTGCGCCCGGTCTTCCATGCCGATCAGCTCTGGGCCAGGAGCGGCAGTGCGCTCGCGAGGCCCTGGGCGAAGAGCCCGGGCTCCGGCAGGAGGCTGAGCACCAGGAAACTTTCGCCCGGAAGATCGAAAAAGTGGCCAGGGTGCACCAGCACTCGGGCTTCCGTGAGGAGCCGGAGGGCGCAGTCCTCCGCCGAATCGATGGCGGGGCGGCGCAGGAGCACGGACCAGCCCCCTTCCACCGGCAGGCGCGAGAGGGAGGGGAAGGGCTGCAACTGTTGATCCAGTTCCTTCAGGTTTGCCTTGAGGCGGTTCCGCAACTGGGCCTGGAGGGCAGGAGCCGCCGCCAGGGCGACCTGAGCCGCGGACTGGGCGGCGGCGGAGACCGACAGGAACTGGTCTGCGATGAAGCCGAGATGTTCCAGCAGGTCCCTGGCCTGTTCCCCCCGGGCGATGATCCAGCCGAGCTTGATCTGGGGGAGGGCCGCCACCTTGCTCAGGCCCGAGAGTACGAAGACCGGACAAGATGGCTCCAAGGTTTCGAGGGCGGTCGGGAGGTGGTCCTCCGGGGCCTCCATGGCGTAGTCCGCGAAGACTTCATCCACGATGAGGGCCAGCTTCCACTGGGTGCAGAAGTCCAGGATCTGATCCCACTCCTGACGGCTCAGGAAGTGGCCCGTGGGGTTGTTGGGGTTCACCAGGATCAGTGCCCGGGTCCGAGGGCCGCAGGCATCTTCCAGGGCCTCGAGGTCCAGGTGCCACCGCTCATGCAGGTAGGAGGGAAAGGTGTTGGCGCTGATGCCCTCCAGGCGGGCCAGCCAATCGAAGAGCGGGTAGCTGGGAGAGGGTACCAGCACCTCATCCCCGGGGTCGCAGAGCAGCTTGAAGAGCCAGGTGTAGGCCTCGGAGGTCGAGGCGGTGAGAAGGATATCCTCGGCGCGCACACCCCGGCCATGCCAGGCCGCCACGGCATCCCGGGCCAGGGCCGAGCCCCGGCTGTCCGGGCGATAGGTAAGGGTATCCTCAGCGCCCAGGGCCTTCGTGAGCGCTTCGGTCGGATAGCCCAGTCCGCAGGTCGTCGGGTTGGAATGGGTGAGGTCCAGTATTTCCATTCCCCCAGCGCGGGCCTTCGCAAGGGCCGCTGTGAGCGGATTCGGGGCGAAGGAGGCAGGGAGGCGTTGGCTGTGGCGAGGGTGCATGGGTGTCTTCTCTTTGGCAATTATGGCAAGGGGCGGCGCAGGGGGGCGCTCCTTTCAGTAGACTGTCAGAGTCAACATTCCGAGCAGAGGAGGGCGGATGCTCCGCACAAGAACGATCATCAAGGGGACTGGAAGCTGCATCCCACCGCGATTGATCCCCAACGAATCGTTTGCAGGACACGCTTTCTTCGAGGACTACGGTCAGCCCTATCCCACCGACAAGACCGCCCGGATCATCGCCAAGTTCCAGGACATCACGGACATCGCCGAGCGGCGCTACGCGGCGGAGGACCAGCTGGCCTCGGACCTCGCCTTCGAGGCGGGCCGCGCCGCCATTGAGGATGCGGGCATCGACCCCGAGACCCTGGACTACGTGATCGTGGCCCACAACTTCGGGGATCTGCGCCCGGACAACCATCGCACGGACCAGGTCCCCACGCTGGCGGCCAAGGTCAAGGCCAAGCTGCGCATCGCCAATCCGGAGTGCGTCGCCTATGACCTGCCCTTTGGCTGTCCCGGCTGGGTCCAGGCGGTCATCCAGGCCCACTACTTCCTCCAGTCCGGGGATGCCAAGCGGGCCCTGGTGATCGGCGCCGAGACTCTCTCCCGGGTCTCGGACCCCGCCGATCGGGACAGCATGATCTATGCAGATGGCGCCGGGGCCGTGATCCTGGAGGCCCAGGAGCACGCCGAGGCCGTGGGCATCCTTTCCCACGCCACCCGTTCGGACACCCTGGAGCACGTCGGCCTGCTCTGGCTGGGCACCACCTTCGATGAGGATTCGGAGGACCGGCAGCTCTACATCAAGATGAAGGGCCGCAAGCTCTACGAATACGCCGTCAGCCATGTGCCGGGGCTCGTGAAGCGGAGTCTGGAGAAGGCGGGCCTGAGTCTTGCGGACGTCAACAAGGTGCTGATCCACCAGGCCAACGGCAAGATGGACGATGCCATCCTGCGGCGCATCGGCCGCCTCTACGGCGTCAGTGAACTGCCGACGGACATCATGCCCATGACCGTCTCCTGGCTTGGCAACAGCTCCGTGGCCACGGTGCCCACCCTGCTGGACCTGGTCCGCAAGGGGAAGATGGAGGGACACAGCCTCAACAGTGGCGATGTGGCCGTCCTCGCTTCCGTGGGCGCCGGGATGAACATCAATTCCATCGTGTACCGGATGCCGTAAAAATTCCACCACGAAGGCACGAAGGGCACCAAGAAAAGCGAAGGAAAGAAAGGCTTTCCTCTTTTCTTAGTGCCCCTTCGTGTCCTTGGAGCCTTCGTGGTGGAATGCTTCAGTTCGCCTGCGCCTGCTGCACGAGCTTGATGAACTTCTCGGGCACCAGGCTGGCGCCGCCCACGAGGCCGCCCGCCACATCGGGGATGGTCAGCAGTTCCGCGAAGTTGTCCGGGGTCACGCTGCCGCCGTAGAGAATGGGCACTTCCTTGCCGGGCTCGCCCAGAAGGCGCACCAGCTCCTGCCGGATGAAGGCGTGGACCTCCCTCACCTGGTCCACCGTGGCCACCTTGCCGGTGCCGATGGCCCAGACAGGCTCGTAGGCCAGCCAGAGGGGGCCCGTGCCCACTTCAGACAGGATGGACAGCTGCTGCCGCAGGACCTCCAGGGTTTGGTCAGCCTCCCGCTGGGGCAGGGTCTCCCCGATGCAGAGCAGGGGCAGCAGTTCGTTCTCCCGGGCGGCCTTGATCTTGGGAACCAGGGTGGCTTCGGTCTCGCCGTTGAACTGGCGGCGCTCACTGTGGCCCAGGATCACGCCGTCACAGCCGGAATCCTGGATCTGGGGCATGGAGAC